>JALSQJ010000127.1 GCA_026985495.1 Campylobacteraceae bacterium | reverse complement strand
CCTGATGAACCATTTAAAAGTAAGTTCGGCACACGAGAAGGAAGCACATCAGGTTCACTCATAGAATCATCATAGTTAGGAATAAAATCAACCGTATCTTTTTCCAAGTCACGCAACAGCTCTTCAGCAATCTTAGTCATACGGGCTTCAGTATAACGCATAGCAGCTGCATTGTCACCATCTACTGAACCAAAGTTCCCTTGCCCATCAATAAGAGGAGCTCTTAATGAAAAATCTTGTGCCATACGAACCAAAGCATCATAGACAGAGTTGTCACCATGTGGGTGATACTTACCAATAACATCACCAACAATTCTTGCCGATTTTTTATAAGGAGCTCTGTGAGATAGATTAAGCTCATTCATTGCGAAAAGTATTCTTCTATGAACAGGTTTCAACCCATCTCGTGCATCAGGTAATGCACGTCCTACAATAACCGACATAGAGTAATCAAGGTATGACCCTTGCATACTATCTTCAATTTTTACCTCTTGTATGTCCTGATTCTTTTCAAACAAATTGCTCATTAAATCCCTTTAGTTATACTATATTATATACAATAATAAAATTAGTAGTTATTATATCTAAAAGCTCTTAAATCTATTGTTTTTTATTAACCATAAACTAATTTAGATATCCAAAAATTAGATAGAGAAGTGTTGCTACCCCTGCCCCAATCAATGCATAAGGCATCTGTGTGCGTACATGTTCTATATGGTCACACCCACTTGCCATTGAGCTTATGATAGTTGTATCTGAAATAGGTGAAACATGGTCTCCAAAAATTCCACCTGAAATTACAGCTCCTATCATGAGTGGAGTGTTTAAATCAAATGTTCCTGCTAACCCTAAAGCAATAGGCATCATAATGGAAAAAGTTCCCCAACTTGTACCTGTTGAGAAAGCTGTCAATGATGCAACCAAAAAGATAAAAGCAGGAAGTACAAAGGTAGGAACAGAAGCCTCTTTAAGAGTAGTAGCAATGTAGGTTGCTGTTCCTAGCTCCTTAATTACACTACCAATTAAAAATGCCAAGAGTAAAATAAGTACAACAGGAATCATATCTGCAATCCCCTCATATAGGAAGCTAAAATACTCTTTATGACTCATATACCCATTAACTCTATAGTAAATATAGATAAAAATAAGTGTTGTAATAACAGAGTAGAATACAGAAGTAGAGCCTGAACCCTTTAAAATGTCACCATCACCTGTATAGAGTAGAGAGATTGGAACCATGACAATAAGCACCACAATAGGTAATACCATTAAGAGTGGTGAGCGATGCTCTTTTTTATCTGTAAATTCATCTTTAAATGGAACTGCTTTTGAGTGTTTCATAGCTCCAATGTTAATATCAAAAAGTATAACCAAAAAGACCATTATTAAAATAATAAGTGAATAGAAGTTAAAAACTATAGACTCCACCAAAAGAGGTAGAGCCTCACCCTCTATAACCCCATCAGTGATAGAGGCTAAAATCAACCCTAAAAGTAATGCTCCCCATGCATTAAATGGAATGAGTGAACATACAGGTGCAGAGGTAGAGTCACAGACAAAAGCTAACTTCTCACGACTTACTCCATTTTTGTCACAAAGTGGTCTAGCAACTGTTCCTGCAACTAAAGAGGTAATAGAGGATTCAATAAAAATAATCACCCCTAAAAAATAGGCTAAAAACAGTGCCCCTTTAGGTGAGTCTATACTCTGCTGTTTTTGACTAAGGTAATTTATAAACCCATCTACCCCACCTGAACGGCTAATAAGCTTAATAATAGAGCCTACTAAAAGGGCAAAAATAACCGTTTTTGTAATCCACCCCTCAGCAAATAGTCCAATAAATGTATCAAGAAGTTTAATTAATGCCTCAAAAGGGTTATAGTTATTTAAAATCAACTCACCAAAAAAGATACCAAAGAGTAGTGAAACTACTACATCTTTGGTTATAATTGCCATTAAAATAATAGATAGTGGAATAAGAACAGAGAGGAAGTCTAAATTTTCCATTATTTCTCCTAAAAAATATATAAAGGATTATACCGATGAAACCATTTAACTTAACAGCACTTACCCTACTTATTTTAACAGCGTGTAACTCTGCACCAACCAAACAAGAGATTACAACAGTAAAAAAGAGTAATATTGAAATACCTAATGATACAAAACAACTTCTTGTTGTTACTACTGATAATTGGTCAACTAAAGATGGAGTACTTCAACGCTATGAGAAGATAGATAAAGAGTGGAAAAAGGTAGGAGAGTCTATCTCTATTGTTCTAGGTCGAAATGGTCTTGGTTGGGGTCGTGGGCTTCACACTACTCCAAAAGATGCAAAGATTATAAAAAAAGAGGGAGATGGGAAAGCCCCTGCTGGTCTTTTCTCTTTAAAAAATGCTTTTGGATATAGTGATTTAAAGATAAATTTTCCCTATAGTGTCTATAAAAGAACTGACCACTGTGTTGATGATAGCAACTCTATTTGGTACAACAAAATTATTGATAGTACAAAAGTAGAAAAAGATTACAAAAGCTTTGAACATATGAAACTAAAAAATAGTCTCTATAAATATGGAATTGTTGTAAACCATAATCCAGAAGCTATTGCAAATGGTGGTTCATGTATCTTTATACATATAAAAAGTCCTACAGGTAGTGGTACTGCTGGTTGTACGGCAATGAATGAAAAGAAAATTGTGAAAGTTTTAAAGTGGCTCAAAGGAGAAGATAAGCCACTTTTACTACAATTACCTAAAGAGGAGATGGTAAAAGTAGATTTAAAATTAAGTCAATAATCCCGTTTTGGCTAAGAAAGGTTTTGCATCAATACTGTACTTCTCTTCAAATTTATTAATAAGAAGATTTAGACTATTATCTTCAGATACCCACTCTGCAAGATGATCTTTACAATATTT
>JALSQJ010000126.1 GCA_026985495.1 Campylobacteraceae bacterium | reverse complement strand
AATCTCCATATTTGCCCCACAATTAACAGATATTTTTTAACTTTTATAATATTAAAAGTGTACTGTAATTCTCATTAGATATAATTCTTTAAATTCAATTTTAAAACAATAAAGGTTCTATAATATGTCTATTAGTATTGTTATTTTAGCTGCTGGAAAAGGTAGCCGAATGAAATCAACCACCCCTAAAGTACTTCATACCATATCTGGTAAATCTATGCTCTCTCATGCTATTGATGCCTCTTTGAAAATATCAGATGATATTACTGTAGTCTTAGCACATCAAGCCCAACGTGTTCAAGAGGCAATAGAAGCAGAGTATCAAAATATCAATTTTCATCTACAAGATGCAAAAGAGTTTCCAGGAACAGGGGGAGCTATGAAGGGGGTTAAGACAAAATATGAAAAAACCCTTATTTTGAATGGAGATATGCCCCTCATTAGAGAATCATCACTTGAAGCACTTACAAAAGGAGATGCCGATATTAATATGTCAGTTATTAAACTTGATAACCCTTTTGGTTATGGTCGAGTTATTATTGATGATGAGAAGGTTCAAGAGATTGTGGAACAGAAAGATTGTAATCAACTTCAACTTACTACAAAAACAGTAAATGCAGGTATATATTGTGTTAAAACAGAACTCTTAAACCGTTATATTCCCCTACTCTCTAACAATAATGCTCAAGAGGAATATTACCTAACAGATATTGTAAAAATGGCAGTTGATGAGGGTAAAATAGTCACTCCTATCTATGTAGAAGAGGAGGAGTTTAAAGGGGTAAATTCAAAATTTGACCTTGCAGAAGCTGAAACTATTATGCAAAATAGAATTAAAAAAGAGTTAATGGAGAATGGAGTAACCATGCGTTTCCCTGACTCTATCTATATCGATTGCAGAGCAACCATTGAAGGGGAGACTATTTTAGAAAATGGAGTTACTATTTTAGGTAAATCTAAACTAATTAATGCTCATATTAAAACAAACTCTGTAGTAGAAGAGTCTATTATTGAAAACTCCGATGTGGGACCAATGGGACGTATTCGACCACTCTCTCACCTAAAAGATACCCATGTAGGGAATTTTGTAGAGGTAAAAAAATCACAACTTACAGGAGTTAAAGCTGGTCACCTATCCTATATTGGTGATGCAACTATTGAAGAGGGTTCCAATATTGGTGCTGGGGTTATTACCTGTAACTATGATGGTAAAGCGAAATATAAGACAACTATTGGTAAAAATGTTTTTATTGGAAGTGATAGCCAACTTGTTGCTCCTGTAACCATTGAAGATGATGTTATGATTGGAGCTGGTACAACAGTTACTAAAAATGTAACTAAAGGAAATCTTGCATTAACAAGAGTTCCACTAAAACTTATTCCAAACTTTTTTTATAAGTTCTTTGGAAAATAGAATAATATAGGTAAACCGATGCAAATTAATTTAACCAATAAAAATGTACTTCTTGGAGTAACAGGTAGTATATCGGCTTATAAAGCATGTGATTTAGCTCGACTTTTTGTAAAAGCTGGAGCTTCGGTTCATGTAGTAATGACCCCTTCAGCTGAACGTTTTGTATCGGCATTAACATTTGAAGCGTTAACACGTAATGCAGTTCTTACAGAGAGTTCTGAAAGTTGGGCTTCGGAGTTAAATCATATTGAGATAGGAAAAAAATGTGATGTTTTTATAATAGCTCCTGCAACGGCAAATACACTTAACAAAATGAGTAAAGGTATTGCAGATAATATCTTAACCCAAACGGCTCTTGCTTTTTCTAAAACTATTTTAGTAGCTCCATCTGCCAACACTAACATGATAGAGCATCATTACACTGTAGGTTCACTAAAAATGTTAGGGGTAAATGAGGTTCGAATTATCAATCCTCAATCTAAAAAACTAGCATGTGGAGATGAGGGAAATGGAGCATTAGCTGATATCTCTAATATTTTTTATAAAACAGCTCAAGCTCTACTTGAAGAGGAGTATTGGATAGATAGGAAAGTGGTTGTAACAGGTGGTGGAACACGTGAAAAGATAGATGATGTTCGATACATCTCTAACTTCTCTTCTGGAAAAATGGCAAATGCTTTAGCAACAGCTCTCTATTTAAAAGGAGCTGATGTATGTCTCATTACCACCATGTCTCATGCTCACATTCCAAAAGAGATTTATACTATTGATGTAGAGTCGGCTGAAGAGATGAGAGACTATACAGTAGATGCTGTTCGTGTCTCTAAAAAAGGGAAGATGAGCAAAGCTACTATGAATAGCTCTGAACCTATCCATCTTATTCAGAAGAGACCTTTTTTGTTTATGGCATCTGCTGTAGCTGATTTTACACCAAAATTTCCCCAAGTTGGAAAGATAAAAAAAGTAGATATTGGAGATGAGTGGAACATAGAGATGAAACAGACAGCCGATATTTTAACAGAAGTAAACAAACTAGGACTCATCACTATTGCCTTTAAAGCTGAAATGGATAGAGAAAATGGTTTTTCTAATGCTAAAGCTTTGATTAAAAATAAAAATGTAGATGGAGTATGTTATAATCTTTTAAAAGATAGTCAAAGTTTTGGAACAACAGAACACTCAGTAACTTTTATAACTCCTAATTATACCCATGAACTAGGAGAGAGTTCAAAGCTTGACCTATCTTTTAAAATCCTAAATGAAAGTCAAGCATTAGAATTAAAAAATGAGCAAAAATAAAAATATATTAAAACACTTAGCTATCATTATGGATGGCAATGGACGCTGGGCAAAAGAGAGAGGTCTTATCCGTACTAAAGGTCATGAAAAAGGTGCAGAGGTTACACGTGAAATAACACGCTACTGTGCCAAACACCCCACAATAGAGACCGTTACTTTTTACGCTTTTAGTACTGAAAATTGGAAACGCCCTAAATATGAGGTTACTTTCTTAATGAAACTTCTTGACTCTTGGCTTAGAAATGAATTAGAGACCTACCATAAATTTGGTGCTAAATTTGAGACAGTAGGAAATATTGAGGGGTTCTCTTCCGCACTCCAAAAAACCATACAGTATATAAAAGATGAGACAGCACACCATACAAATGTAACTCAAATTTTAGCTTTAAACTATGGCTCTCGTGAAGAGATAGCAAAAGCAGCTTCTCGATTAGCCTCACGGAATGAACCTATAACTGAACAGAGTCTAGGAGATGAATTAAATACTCCTTATAATGATATAGATTTAATGATAAGAACCAGTGGAGAAGTTCGTCTCTCTAACTTTCTATTGTGGCAACTTAGCTACTCAGAGCTTTTCTTTACGCCTACCCTATGGCCCGACTTTACAGCTACAGAACTAGAAGATATTATTGACCAATATCTCAATAGAAACAGAAGATTTGGAGGAGTTTAAGTGGTAGAGTTAACTATTGCACTATTTATATTTATTTTTGGAATCCTAATAGGTTCTTTTTTAAACGTTGTTATCTATCGTATTCCTAAAGGTGAAAGTATTGTTTTCCCAGCATCAAAGTGTCAATCGTGTCAAACACCATTGAAGTGGTATCATAACATTCCTATATTCTCTTGGCTCTTTCTACGAGGTAAATGTGGTTTTTGCAGTGAAAAAATCTCAATACAGTACCCATTAATTGAGTTTGGTACAGGAGCTATTGCTACTATTCTATTCTATAAATTGGGGTTAGTTTGGTATATGCCATTAGTATTTGTTGTTTTTACTCTACTTTTAGCATTAGTAATGATAGACTTTAAATATATGGAGATACCAGACAATTTAAACCTATTAGCACTTGCATTAGCAGTTATATCTCCAGATATATTAGGCTCATTTCAAAATGCACTTCTAGCCGTTGGAGGAATGACACTACTACGTTACTACCTCTCTTTCTTCTTAAACAAAGAGGCTATGGGTGAAGGTGATATTATTGTAGCAGGGACAATGGGTGCATTACTTGGTTTTCCAGGATTTCTATATGCTCTATTTATCTCTGCCATTGTTGCCTTAGTTCCATCATTAATGGCAAAAGATACTGCTGTTCCTTTTGTTCCATTTTTGATTATTGGAACATTTATTGCCTATATTTTTGATGTGCAAGTTCAAGAATTTGTGGACTATATTATCTATGGCTAAAGTTCATAATATCAGCCTCTCCTCCTATCTATCGAGAAATTTTACCTCATCTTTTATGACGGTATTTTTACCTCTCTTTTTTATAGGTTCATTGGTTTTTATTATTAAAATTTCAGCACTTACTGCCTCTATAAAAATTACCTTTTTAGAGATGATGCTACTCTTCTCTTACAATCTACCTCTTATACTTTTTTATATCTTACCTGTCTCATTTTTAGTTGCTATTGTCATAATGCTATTACGACTATCCAATGAAAATGAGCTTATTGCCCTCTTCTCTTTGGGCAATAATGCCAATGCTATTTTAAAAAAACTATTTTTTTTAGCAACACTATTTTCATTGATACTTCTTATATTATCTATCGCCTTAATACCTAAAAGTAAACAACAGTTTAAAGCATTTCAAATTGAGAAAATGGCTCAAGCAGAGATAAATATTAACCCCTCTAAACTAGGACAAAAATTTGGAGACCTATTTATTTATGTAAAAAATAAAGATAAAAATAGAATGAAAAAAGTTGTTATATACAATAAGCATAACAACAGCGAACAGGCTCAACTTTTTGTAGCTAAAGAGGCACATTTTACTACCGAAAAATCACTCATTACCCTAACACTAAATAGTGGTGCAGGATACACTTTTAGTAAAGACTCCTTAGAGGAGATACACTATGAGACTATGAAAGTTTTTAAAAATTTAAATACTGAATCCTTTACCTACAATAATATTGTTGCCTATTGGACAAAACTCTCTAAACTTGAAAATAAAAAAAGAAGAGTTCTATTTTTTCTATTTGTCTCTCTTATCCCTATGATGGGTCTATATATTGTCTCTGCCTTCTCTATTATTAACACCCGTTACAATAAAAACTATGCATATCAAGTGTTGAGTGCAACTATAATTACACTTTTTGGAGTTGCCTCTTTATTAGAAAAAAATGGTTCATTTAATATCTTAGTTACCATTGCAATTGGAGTAATTATAGGTGGATACTTACTCTTTAAACGTAATGTATTAAGGTACTTTTAGATGCGTGTTAAAGCCACTATTGCTTACGATGGTAGCTACTTCAAAGGGTTTCAAAAGCAGAAGAGTACAAACCAAACTATAACTTCTCAAATAGAGATAGCACTTCGTTCAGTAGCCATTAACAACTCCATAAGAGGTTCAGGGCGAACAGATGCAGGAGTTCATGCTACAGGTCAAGTTATAGATTTTGAACTGCCAACATTTTGGCAAGATTTAGAGAAGTTAAAAGTTGTTCTCAATAGAAAGTTAAATCATATAGCTTTTAAAAAGATAGTTTTTGTAGATAATAATTTTCATTCAAGATTTTCAGCCAAAAAGAGGCTATATCGTTATATATTTAAAACTACTACTCCCTCTGTTTTTGAGCAGAACTATATCTCTTACTATCCTAAGTTTAATGAAAAGAGACTAAAAGAGGCACTAAGCTCTTTTGAGGGTAGGCATGACTTCTCTAACTTTATCAAAACAGGGACTATAACACATACTAATGTAAGAGAGATATATAAAAGCTACTATAGAAACTATAAAAATTACCACTTTATCTACTTTGAAGCCAATGGTTTTTTACGTTCACAAGTTAGAATAATGGTCGATTTCTCCATGCAAGTAGCATTAGAGAAAGAGAGCCTAAAAAGCTTAAAGGAGCAACTAAATTTAACTAAACGACACTCTACAAAACTAGCCCCTCCAGAGGGGTTATATTTGGCTAGAATTAGTTACTAAAATGAATAGAGTGAGCATGAATAGTTCGTTTATCAATAGGAGGTAGCTCCATAAAATTAAATGAATAGATTTCACCCAAATAGTGTTGTGGATTTTTAGGAGCATAAAACTCTAACCCTTCAAACTCTATCTTTTGGAGTGGAAACATCTCATCTATATCAAACCATGCAGCAACATCTGGCATTTTTCCAGAGTAGATAACCTTTAAATCTTTTTTATCCCAACCTTGGTGCATTAACTCTAAGGCAGTTACCAACTTCTCTCTTACCTCTGGAGCATCTTCACCATTTGGTGTATGCAGACTAACAGATGAGACAGAACGAATAGACTCAAAGATACCATTGTAGAACTTATGATAAAACTCTCGGTTAGGTAGTGTTAACATCGGAAAAATATCTACAAAAATACCTTGATGATACTCTACTTCTTTATCTTTTTCATGAAACTCAACAATAGATGCCTTGTTTGAACGCAACTTTATATAGTCAAATTTAAATTTATGGTCACTCTCTTTTGTCTGTAGAAATATATTATTAGATAGCTCATCATTAGCAATCTCTAAAAATTTATTGTAATCCTCCACAGGCATAGACAAATCAATATCATCGTCCCAAGGGATAAACCCTTTATGACGCACAGCACCCAAAAGCGTACCTGAATCTAGCCAATATTTTAGATTATGTTTTTGACAAATAGCATCAAACTCTACCAACATATCTAGCATAATAAGTTGAGCTTCTCTTAAATCTTTTGGGTCGATTGCCACTACTTACGCTCCATTTTATAATAGTCATAGAGTGCATCAATCAATACATCTGTATAGGCTCGTGTCATATCGCCCATATGTGAGACTCTAAAGATAATATCTCTCTCTGCTCCACCATTTGGACAAACCATTACCTTGTAGTTATCTTCTAAAGCATTGACAATATCCATTGCACCCTTTCCATCGGTGGGAGTTAGTGTTGTCATGGCATTTGGCATAAATGGAGTATATTCTTTAAGAGGTAATCCTTTAATCTCTGCTCTAAAATACTCTGCAATATCTTTTGCTCTTTTTATGCTCTGCTCTACTCCACCACGTCTTTTTATCTGATTGAGTCTCGCTTCAAGTTGCAACATAATCGTTACAGCAGGAGTATAAGGAGTTTGCCCTCTCTCGCCATTAGATAGATAATCTTTGAAGTTAAAGTATAGAGATTTTACCTCTTGAACTCTCTCTAATGCTCTTGGAGCTAAAATTACCATAGTTAATCCAGGAGGAAGAGCCAAACCTTTTTGACTAGAGGCGATAACCACATCAATATTACTAGATTGCATATCGACAGGGTCGGTAACAAGCATAGAGATTGCATCAACAATATAGAGCATATCGTTCTTTTTTGCATAAGCACCCATTGCATCTAAATCATAAAGATGTCCAACAGATGTCTCATGTGCATTGACAATAAGTGCTGAATACTCCTCTTTTGGTGCTAAAGTCTCTATATCACTTAAATTGGTATTAGTAACTTTAAAGTCGGTATGAGGAACTTCATGTACCTCGCATATCTTTACAAAACGACCTCCAAAACCACCACCATGAACCACTAAAGCATTATCTTTTTTATTGAGTAGATTCATTACAACCGACTCCATACCTGCTGTTCCTGAAGCTGTTAAAAATATAACCTTTGAACCCTCTGGAGCATTTACCATCTCTAATAAGCCCTTTTCACAAGCATAAGTTACATCAGAAAATTGACAGTTTCTAAAATAGGGAGTCTGCTTTGCACCTATCTCTAAAATCTCTTCACTCATCTTTACAGGTCCAGGTGTAAAGATGTAGTAATCTTCATATATCATCTACTTCTCCTCTTTTTGGGTTTTAATTTGACTCTTTCTAACTTCATTGTACTCTAGCAATACTCTATTAATACCTACCATATCAGAAGGTGTCAACATCTTCGATTTCTGTTTACCTCTTTGAATAAGTGAACCAAATTCAGCTATCATATAGCGTAATCCACTCCCCTCAAACTCATAGTGAAACTTCATTGTTTTATGAATATCTTCAAATCTCACCTCAAAAGTTTTGGTTAACCACCATGGAGCAGGAATATATATATAACCCTTAGTACCAGAGATAACAGCATCGCCCTCAGACTTCATTCCAACAGCAACACTAGAGATACCCAAAGCCCTTTTTTTATGTTTAGTAACAATAAGATTGTTTATATCATAACCATCTTCTATCTGGTCAAAGAAAGTTATATTTTTACTTTTACCAAGAACTTTATTGACCAATAAAGATGGATATGCAGATAGAATATTGGTTGCCCCTTGTTGAATAAAACTATCGGAGTAATGCTTCTCTTTATAGAGTGATGTTCTTGTGGCTCTAACCTCTTTTATCTCCCCAATAATCCCTTTATCTAACTCTTTAAGTAGTTGATTAAAGGCAGGTAGAAATGCTGTTTTAACAGCAGACAATAGAAGTCTTTTCTCTTTCTTAGCCAAAGAGAGTAGCTCTTTTAACTCTTTTTTACTTAATGCCAAAGGGTTTTCACACAAAACATGTTTACCCGATTCTAAAGCTTTTCTAATTAAAGTGTAGTGTTCTTTGAGTGCTGTATCTATATAGACTGCTTGAATATTAGTATCTAAAAACTCATCATAGTTATCATGTCCATATTTAATGGAATCATTATCTTTAGTAAAGGCTTTTACTTTTAAAAAATCATCAGCATAGATACGATTTACTTTAATATTGGAAACAAATTTGGATTCATTAATAAAGTCTTGTGTATCACGCCCTAAACCTACTATACCCATTTTAATCATTGAGAAGTTCTCTTTTCTTAATTTGGTACTAGAGATACCCTCTGTTCGTGGAAGATACTCTACATGCGTATATTCATTAAGATAATCAAATGCCCCAACCCAATCATCACCAATGGCGAAAATATCTACATCATACTTCACCATATCTTCAGCTTTTTGGTTTTTATGTTTCTCAACAATCACTTTATCTACAAAGTCTAAAGATTCAATAGCTTTAACACGCTTTTTTGTACTCTCGATTACATTTAATTTACCACGAGAACGGTCATAATTTTCATCGGTAACACCAACAATAAGGTAGTCACCTAAAGCTTTTGCTCTTTTTAGTAAATTCATATGCCCCTCATGGAGCATATCGTAAGTTCCATAGGTTATTATGGTCTTTTTTTCTGTCATTTCACTCTCCCATTTTGTTCGATATGATAACATAATTAGGAGTAAAAATATAAATATAAGTAGTTATTATTTAGTTCATAAGATAAAATGAAACAATTATGCCAACTTTTTCTCTTCTATTATTGAACTTTGTAAACTACTACTCTTTAAAAACTCTATCTCATTTTTATGTTTAAGCCTATCAAAGTTTGCACCAAGTCTCTCACACAAATTTAAAGCATCATTTAAAGCAATAGCTAATGAACTTGTTGCACCTGGACTTGGTGTCATATTAAAAATAACTCCATCTTCTACTATTTTAGCTTCTCCTAAAAGAAGTTCATGCTTCACTTTATCTATAATCTGTGGACGCATTCCACCATACCCCTCTGCAAAAGTTAACTCACTCGCTTTAAGTGTTGGAATAAGCTTTTTAGCATCTCTAATAAAAATCTCTTTACCCATTAGAGGTATCTCCTCTAGTGCATTTTTCAGAATATAACGACGTATTGTTTTATCTTTTAAAAGATTCATATAGACATGTGTTACATCTTTATCTATATTTAATGCAGAGATTAAATCTTTCAGATGCAATGCATGATAACGTTCCAATTTAGGTAGAGCAAATGCTGTAGGTCCAAAACGAGTATTCCAATTTTGTGTTACATCTGGGTCAGCATGAATCGCTGCAAAAGGTAGTTTTGGGTTCTGCATAGTATAGACTTTTGAGTCTAAAAGTTTCTCTTTAGTAAAGAAGAAACTACCACCAATAGGTAAGATAGCATACTCTTTTCCATAACCCATAGACTGTGCAAAGAGTAAAGAGTAGGCTCCTGCATTAACTACAACAGATTTTGCTTTAAAAGAGGTGGTATCCGTTATAATGCTATAGTTACCATCTTCATCTCTCTCAATCTTAGTCACCTCTTCATTGTAACGCATCTGAATATTTTTATCGGTATCTAACGCTTGTTGTACAAAACTTTCACTCAACGCTTTATAGTTAACTGTTGTTATTTGCTCTCTTGCACCCATCGCCAAAATCGGCTCTTTTCGACCCTCTAAAAGTTTTGGTTCAAACTCTCTTAAAAAATCTTCGTCCCAAAGTTCTAGGTAAGGGTAGAGTTCTTTAAACTCCTTATATCGTTCTTTTAATTGTGATATCTCCTCTTCACCTACAGCTAAAAGCATCTTGTCACCTCTAAAACCACACTTGTCAACCTCATTAAAATTTTGAATATAGTTTGCAACCATAGATGAATTTCGTTTAACTGTTTTAGCTTTTTCATAAGTGTAATTGCTCTCAATATCACCAACATGAAGTGTTTGAGAGTTTGCTTTTGGGTTAGAGTTTAATTGACTCACTTCATCATACTTCTCAAAAAGAATAATATTTTTTAAGTCAGTATAACGAGCAAGAGTAAAAAGAAGTGAAGTACCTGCGACACCACCACCAACAATGGCAGTATCAAATAGTTTATTTATTATCATAGTTTATTCCTAAAAATTATTGTAAATAGAATTCTACTCCTATATCTATAAAGAGTAGATTTGTATTATACTTAAATTTAAATTAATAATATGAATTAATTTTCTATTTTTTAAGGTATGATTTTCCGATATAGTAAACTATCAATACCCAAAGCACTACACTAGATAGAATGGTGAAATCATTTGCATCTTCACCCATATGTACCAACATTTTAGGGTCAATATCTGAAACTGTAAAGAGGTAATCTAACCCCAAACCAAAAAATATGCTCCCCACAATAATTGTTCCTAAATAGATATAGAGAGAACGACTCCCCAACATCTTTTTAACCACTCCAATAGTAACTGTATTTGTCGCAGGTCCAGCAGTTAAAAATACAAATGCAGCCCCTGCCGAAACACCAGAGAGCATTAACCCTGCTGCAATAGGAAGAGAGGCTGTAGCACAGACATACATAGGAACAGCAATCATCACCACAATAAGATAAGAGAGCCAACCATACTCAAGTAGCAGTTCACTCAAATTAGAGGGAATAGCTACAGTAATTAACGCACCTAATAGAAGCCCCCACAAAAGAGGTTTGGCAATATCACTCAACAGTGTTCCAAAAGCGTAAGAGAAAACACGCACAATAAAATTCTCTTGCTCTTTACTACTACAACATGAACCTTTAGAGCAACAACTCTTATTATCTTCTTCTTTTGGAAGATTTGGTGTTATAAAAAATTTTTGAGTAGAGAGAGAGGTTTCTACCACACTCTCTTTATCAAAGATATTGGTTAAAACTCCTGCTACCATAGCAATAACCATTGAACTTATAGCTCTATAGATGGTAAATATCCACCCAAATATTCCATAGGTTGCCATAATTGAGTCCACTCCTGTAATAGGTGTAGAGATAAGAAATGAGAGTGTAGCCCCTTTAGAAGCACCCGATTTTTTAATACTTGTAGCTAGTGGAATAACCCCACAAGAGCAGACAGGAAGAGGAATA
>JALSQJ010000125.1 GCA_026985495.1 Campylobacteraceae bacterium | reverse complement strand
AACTTATTAAAAAAAACTAACAAAAATAAACTATATATTTAATTTAAAATAACATTTATAATTTACAAATGTGATTATTTTTAATATTATTTTAAAAATAAATCAATATAATAGAAATATTAAAGGAATATATTAAAAAATACAAAGGAGAGAAACATGAAAAAAGTTTTTGGAAAAATAATTGCGTTTTTGTTTTATAAAAGAGAGAGAAAATTACCTGAAGTTCAAATTCAAGTAATTAGTTATAATGGTAACTAGGATTTAAAGTTAAGAAATTTTTTTCTTCGATAAACCGTCTCTTTTTTAACAGAGTCTATCCAAAGTTTATTAATGATAAGATAGATTATTGTTGATACTCCAAGAGAGTAGGGTATAGTTCCTACATAGAGTGGAGTAACAATTTTATGTAAATTGTTAGAAAACCACTCGAGTGTCAATTCTATATTATCTAAACCTTCACTTCCCAATATAAAATTTCCTGTTTGATACTCCATATAGTACATAAAAGGCATGGTTATAGGGTTACTTAGCCAGACCATAGTGATGGCGATAGGTACATTAAACTTTAAAAATGGAGTAACAGCTAAAACAGCTAACATCTGCATAGGCATAGGGATAAATCCCCAAAAAAGACCAATAAGAACACCTCTTGAGATAGATTTTCTATTTATAGATAAGTATTCAGATGGTATTTTATGCTTATGAATAAAGGCTTTTATTTTACTATTGGTCTGTTTTTTTTTAAAAATTTTTCGAATCATCTATTTACCAACTATTTATTTTAATTGTATTTTAATCTCAATATGATTATGTTTAAATGAAAGTTGAGTATATTTATCGTAACCTAAATATATGGAGTGTTAAAAGTTAGCAGATAGACTTGACAAACTTTTAAATATCATGTATAACTATGTTAATAATAAGAGAAGGAGAAGCAAGTGCTTCCATTTACAGATGATGAATTAAAACCTATAGTAACAGATATATTAGAGAAAGCAAGAGTATGGATACAAAAAGATGGCGGAGATGTGACTCTACTAGATATTATAAATGGTACAGTCTATGTTCAGTTGCAGGGTGCATGTGTAGGTTGTGGTAGTTCAGGAACAACCATTAAGTTTGGTATTGAAAAAGAGATGAAAACTTTTATCCATCCAGATATAGTTGTAACCAATGTCCCACATGGCATGGAAGATAAATTAGAACAGTTAGGATAATCGTTATGTCTAAAGTTAGTCTTAATACATTATTGACACGAGCTGAAGAGCAGTTCACCTCTGGTAAATATGAAAATGCATTAAGAACTTATGGTCTGCTTTTAAAAGAGTACCCAACCGATGCAGATGCACAAATTGGTGTTTTTTTATGCGACATTGGTATGGAGAGTGAAGATGAAGCTCAAGCACTTTTTGACTATTATCAAATTATGAAAAATGAGCAAGATGATGCAAGTGAAGTGATGGTTAATCTATTAAGTAGTTTAGATATGACTCAAGGTAAAATTGCAGAATTTCTAAATGAAAAAGTTGACAAAGCAGAGTATAAAGATGGAATAGGATACCAAGACTTCTTAATGTTTATTGAGGAAAGAGGTGACTTTAAACGAGCATTTGAAGATGTGATGTTCTCAACACGAGTTATTTTAAAAAATAAAGAGGAGTATGTTCTTTTTATTACGGAACTTATAGAGAAAGGTCAAGAGGAGTTGGCAGCACAATTTTTGGACTCTTTGAGTAATAGCTTTGCAGATGATCAAGAGATTTATGCTCTTTACCATAAATTAAAAGAGAAATAGATAATAAAGAAGAGTATTTTATGAAAATAGATTATAAAGTAGATAGTTTTAACTATCTA
The DNA here is from genome assembly GCA_026985495.1 of Campylobacteraceae bacterium. Lineage (GTDB taxonomy): Bacteria > Campylobacterota > Campylobacteria > Campylobacterales > Sulfurovaceae > UBA1140. Next base: position 1,070 of record JALSQJ010000125.1, on the reverse strand, counting down.
ACCGATGATACACTGGTGATTGATGATGAAACACTGTTTCTCTTAACAGCTCAAAATAGAAAATATTTTGAGGCATTAAGTTCAAAAACTCCTCATATTACTCCTAAAGAACTTATTGAACAGTGGAACTTAGGAGAGTTAAGAGTTGTTGGCGTTACAGGAACAAATGGTAAAACAACAGTTACAGCAGGGATTTACTCTTTTCTTTTAGATTTAGGTGAAAAACCTGCATTAATGGGGACAAGAGGTTTCTTTGTCAATGATGAAAGAGTGGAAGAGAAGTCGATGACAACACCTTCTATTCTACATATATTAAATGCGATGAAAATTGCTAAAGATAAAGATGCAAACTATTTTATTATGGAAGTGAGTTCTCATGCTATTGACCAAAATAGAATAGAAGGATTAACATTTGCACTTAAAATTCATACAAATGTAACATCTGACCATTTAGATTATCATGGAACAGTAGAGGAGTATAGAGCAGTTAAGAGCCGTTTTTTCGCTGATGAGTCTCCTAAACTTCTTAATAAAGATGATATTAAAAATATTACCTATAACCCTAAAAATGCTCAAAGTTATGGGGTTGATGAACCTGCAACTTTTAAGGTTCAAGCATTCTCTTTACAGCATGGTATTACTGCAGGAATTAAACATTTAAGTACTGAAGCAACTTTTCACTCACCAATGGTTGGACTCTTTAATCTTTTTAACCTTATGGCAGCGATTGGAGCATCTACTATATTAACAGGTAGAAATGTAATGGAGATTTGTGAAGTAGTTTCCAATTTTGCAGGTGTAGCAGGTCGAATGGAGGTAGTCTCTCGTAATCCATTAGTAATTGTTGATTTTGCACATACTGATGATGGAATGTTACAGGTATTAGATAGTATGAAAGATAAAGATATATCGGTTGTCTTTGGTGCAGGAGGAGATAGAGATAAGGGAAAAAGACCTAGAATGGGGGCTATTGCATCTAAATTTGCTAAAAAAGTATATGTAACAAGTGATAATCCAAGGGGTGAAGAGCCTGAAGATATTATAAATGATATTCTTTCAGGAATTAAAGA
>JALSQJ010000124.1 GCA_026985495.1 Campylobacteraceae bacterium | reverse complement strand
GGTGCAGAGGAGCGTTTAGAGACAGAGTTGATGACTAAAATATTTTTAAAATCATGGTTTCCTACCTCAATACTTGCATTGAGTAGAGATGGAAGAGGTTTATCTAAATAGAGGTCAATATAGCACTCATCATTTAGAAGTACAAAATTATAAGAGTGTGACATTCTTACCCACTTTTTAAGCTCTTCTAGTAGCATTACGGAAGAGGTAGGGTTATTGGGACTATTTAAAATAACAAAATCGCACTCTTTTAGAGCCTCTTCATCAATAGTAGGTTTAAAATTATTCTCTTTTTTCAACTCTAAATAGATAACTTTTGAGTCTGTTGCTTTAGCTGCTCCCTCATAGATTTGATAAAAAGGGTTAGGAAATGCCATAACAGAGTTCTCTTTGTTATGTAGTAAAAATTGAGGAAAATTGAAGAGAACCTCTCTTGTTCCAAAAGTTGGGATAATTTGCTCATTTTTTAGTGTTAACTTAAATCTTGTATTTAAATATTTTAACATTGCTTCTCGTAAAATAGGTTCACCTGAAGTTTTAGGGTATCTGTTTAGTAGAGAGGCTGTTTTATTGAGTTTGTCTATAATGAATTGAGGAGTTTCAAATTGAGGTTCACCAATGGTTAAACTAAGAGGAGTATAGTTATTGTTAGAGGTGATATTTTCTAATAATCTATTGAGTTTTTCAAAAGGGTAGGTTTCAAAGTTCATAATAATCCATATTTTTTAGAGAGGATTATATCTAAAAGATGATAGATGTCAAATAATATCTATTTGACATCAGTTCTATTATTTCTCACAACTGATAGTTTTAGCCATTGGTGGTAATTTTTTTATGATTATTTTTTTCGTTTTTGCAGGTTCTAAGTCCTTACAATCGACTTTATCACAAGGGATAGTTTTTGCCATTGGTATATCTACAATAGTAATAAGTTTCCCTTTTGCCTCTTCAAGATGTTCATCGCTACATGCATCACCTGTTTTTAGCTTTGGATTCGTTGGTGCAGTTGATGTATCTTCGATTTTAATCTCATCTACTATCTCAATTTTATCATCTTTAGCCGATGGTTCAGTTACTTGCTTTGAAGTAGGGAGTTTTGAGTCAGCAAAAGAGTAGTTTGTTAAACTTAGTAGCAATAGTATGCTAAGTATAAACGGTTTTCCAATAATAGCTTTCATAGTTTTCCTTTGACTTATGGGTATAATTTAATATTATAAAACAGTTTCACTTAATAATTAATCATAATTTCTATAAAAAAATATAAAATTAATTAAAAAATGATAAAGTAAATAATATTTTCAACATAATCATATTACACTATTAATAATTAAATATAGGAGAGAAAGATAATGAAAAAAATCACACTACTAATTTATCTACCAGCCTTGTTATTGGCAGGAGATTTAAAAGATGCTTTAATTAAAGCAAAAATGAAACATAAACCAGTTATGGTCTATGTAAAATCAGATACATGTACCTTTTGTGAGAAGATGCAAAAGAATACAATGAGTGATGCTGGTGTTCAACAGAACATGAAAGGGTTTATTTTTGTTGTTGCAGACAAAAATTCTAAAGAGGCGAAGAAGTATCTACCTGCTACACGCTATACTCCAACCGTTTACTTTATCTCATCTAAGTTTAAAGTGGTCAACACTGTAAAAGGTTATTTGGGAAAAGATGATTTTAATTTGTGGATTGATGACTCAAAAAAGAAGTTGGGAATGAGTAGCGTAAGTAGTCAAGAGAGTGTTTCACATATCTCTACAACTAAAAGTGATAATTGGTTTTATGATGTGGCATCAGCAGAAGATTATGCAATGCAGACAGGTAAGCAGGTGATGGTCTATGTAGAAAATAAGCGTTCTAAATGGTCTAAAAAGATGCGTACTGAGACATTGGCGAATGAGAAAGTAAAAGAGGCTCTTAAAAATTTTGTTTGGGTAAAATTACAAAAAGGGAGTGCTGAAGCAAATGCTTATGGTCTAACACCAAAATTAGCTCCAACAGTATATTTTAGACATGCTGATGGAAGCCCATTGGCTACTGCAAAAGGGTATTTTGGAGTTAAAGATTTTATGTTATGGATAAATTTTGCTAAGAGTAAAATTTAAAATAGGGTCGGTTTAACCGACCTCTATATTCCTGTGTTACACATGGCAATATCGCCACTTCTAATCCCTTTTGTAAACCACTCAACTCTCTGTTTTGATGAACCATGAGTAAATGCATCTGGAACAACATATCCCTGTGCTTGTTTTTGTAAAGTATCATCGCCAATAGATGAAGCTGCATTAAGTGCCTCTTCTACATCTCCATTTTCCAACATATGAAAACGTTTCTCTGCATGATTTGCCCAAACACCAGCATAGCAATCGGCTTGAAGCTCTACACGCACTTGAAGTTGATTCTCACCAGCTTGACCTCGTACTTGTTGTTTGAGCTTTTGAACCTTTGCGAGTGTCCCTTGCATATTTTGAATATGGTGTCCAATCTCATGAGCTAGAACATAGGCTTGTGCAAAATCACCTGATGCATTATGTTTGGTTGCTAACTCATCAAAAAAACCTAAATCTATATATACTTTTTGGTCAGTAGGGCAGTAGAATGGTCCCATTTGTGCAGAGGCATGACCACACCCACTTGTAGTTGAACCACGGTAGATTACCATTTTAGGCTCTTTGTATCTTGCTCCATGTTGCTTAAAGATATCTCCCCAAACCACTTCAGTGTCATGTAGTACCGTTGAGATAAATCGTTTTTGTTTCTCATCTTTACTCTTATTGATAGGAGCTGAACTACTACCTCCCATAAAAGAGGATAGAGGATTGTAGCCAGAAAAGTAAGCTACAGCACCAATTGCAATAATTGCCCAACCAAATTTTGTTTTTAATAGAGGTTTAACCAGTGGCCATAGAAACATCATGGTTCCCATAGA
>JALSQJ010000123.1 GCA_026985495.1 Campylobacteraceae bacterium | reverse complement strand
ACTCTCCAAGTTTACCAGCTTTTGCCTCTTCAAGAGCTTGAAATGCAGAACCAGCTACGATAGGAGTATCATCACCTGGGAATTCATACTCTTCAAGAAGTTCACGAACTTCCATCTCTACAAGCTCCAACATCTCTTCTTTATCTTCTTCATCAAGTTGGTCTTCTTTATTTAAGAATACAACAATGTAAGGTACACCAACTTGTTTAGAAAGAAGAATATGCTCTCTAGTTTGAGCCATTGGTCCATCAGTAGCAGCAATAACAAGAATAGCACCATCCATTTGAGCAGCACCTGTAATCATATTTTTAACGTAATCGGCGTGACCTGGACAATCTACGTGTGCATAGTGTCTATTTTCTGTTTCATACTCAACATGAGAAGTAGCAATAGTAATCCCTCTTTCTCTCTCTTCTGGTGCGTTATCAATTGCATCATAATCCATAAATGCTGAATCATTTTTAGTTGCAAGTACAGCAGTAATTGCAGCTGTTAATGTAGTTTTTCCGTGGTCAACGTGACCAATTGTACCAATGTTAACATGTGGTTTTGTTCGTTCGAATTTTTCTTTAGCCATCTCGGTCTCCTAAGTTTAGTTATTAAAATTTTTCCGACATTATATCAGACATAACTCAATATTGCTTTAATTACCAACAATATGGACAAAACTATTGTAAATTTGTTAATCTTTTACAACACTTTTGTCCATAAGTTATGGTGGAGCCCATAGTGAGACTTGAACTCACGACCTCTTCCTTACCAAGGAAGTGCTCTACCCCTGAGCCATATGGGCGTTCTTAATTCTAGCAATAAAATAAAAGTATTTTCAGTTTTGATTGTTAATGTGAAAGTAGTTGTAAAATTTCACATCAGCTCCCAGATTACTTCAATACCATGGAGCGGGAAACGGGACTCGAACCCGCGACCCTCAGCTTGGAAGGCTGACGCTCTAGCCAACTGAGCTATTCCCGCGTCGTAATATCAAATATTAACATGGTGGTGAGTGAAGGATTCGAACCTTCGAAGACGTAGTCAGCGGATTTACAATCCGCCCTCGTTGGCCACTTGAGTAACTCACCATAAATGTTATATTTCTGGTCAAACACTGATAAAATTTTAATGGAGCTGATGAAGGGACTCGAACCCCCGACCTGCTGATTACAAATCAGCTGCTCTAGCCAACTGAGCTACATCAGCACCATTCATTTAAAGTCATTCTTTAAATGGAGTCGCATTATAGACAAAAACAAAAATGATGTCAAGGATTTTTATTAAATTAATGCTATTTTTTTAAAATTTGCTATAATTAATAAAAAATAAGGTTTATCATGAAAATTCTTTTAGCTCCTAGTGAAACAAAAGTTCAAGGGGGATATGGACAATTCAATATAAATTCACTACTATTTTTAGAACTAACCTCAACTAGAAAAGAGATTTTACATAAATATATAAATATTTTACAAAAAAATAGTTTTCCTGAACTCTCTAAAATGTTTGGTCTGAAAAAGGAGCGAGATGTTAACTACCATAATAGAGATATTATTCATGAGCCTACTATGAAAGCAATAGAGCGATACACAGGAGTAGCATTTGATTATTTAAACTACAATAGGTTAGATAATCTATCTAAAGAGTATATAGATAACAGTGTGATTTTATTCTCTAATCTTTTTGGTTTTATACGTGCTGATGATATGATTCCAGAGTATCGTCTTAAACAGGGGGCTACAATTGGTGAGTTGAGAGCTGAAAAACTCTATAAAGAGAAGAGCTATCTATTAGAAGAGTATTTAAAAGATGAAGATATTTTAGATTTACGTGCTGGATTTTATGATAAATTCTATAAACCAACTAAAGCCTATACCACGTTAAAGTTTATTAAAAATGGTAAAGTTGTCTCTCATTGGGCAAAAGCATATAGAGGAGTTGTTTTAAGAGAGGTTGCAAAAGCACAAGTTAAGACTTTAGATGAATTTATGAACCTCTCTATAGAAAATCTAACTATAGAAGAGATTCAAATCAAGAAGAACAAAAGAGAGATTATCTACTCTATTGGGGGTGTTCAAAATTCTATGTAAATAACACTACATCAATGAGTATAAAAATGTTAAAAAGATTAAATAGGCAATTGCCGACTCTATAATATGATATATTACTTTTCCAAATCAATTTTAAGGAGTTACAATGAAACAAGAAAAAGCAATTTTAGCAGGTGGGTGTTTTTGGGGTATGCAAGAACTCATACGTAAACTCCCTGGTGTGATAAGCACAAGAGTAGGTTATACAGGTGGAGAAGTACCCAATGCAACCTATCATAACCATGGAAACCATGCAGAAGCCGTAGAGATACTTTTTAATCCTGAAGAGACCAGCTATAGAGCAATATTGGCTCTCTTTTTTCAGATACATGACCCATCGACAGAAAATAGACAGGGCAATGACATAGGAACATCGTATCGTTCTGAAATTTTCTATACAACAGAAGAACAAAAAGAGGTAGCCTTACAAACTATTAAAGATATAGATGACTCAGGTTTATGGCCAGGAAAAGTGGTAACAAAAGTGACTAAAGCAAGTGATTTTTGGGAAGCAGAGGAGTACCATCAAGACTACCTACAAAAAACACCCAATGGTTATACATGTCACTTTGCCCGTCCAGATTGGGTACTTCCTGAAGCATAATATTGGGTACATGTACTACATAGTGATTACACAGACCTTTAGATACTCTTGCATACTTTTATAGAAGGATATTTATTATGAAAAAACTACTACTATTTTTAGGACTAAGCCTTACACTAAGTACCCTCCTTGCAGCCAAAACAGAAACCATTGTTTTTGGGGCGGGGTGCTTTTGGGGTGTAGAGAAATATTTTGACCACTTAGAGGGTGTTAAATCTGCCATATCTGGCTATGCAGGGGGAGACTACGCAAACCCTAC
>JALSQJ010000122.1 GCA_026985495.1 Campylobacteraceae bacterium | reverse complement strand
GCCCCAATGATGACCGAAGCTGAATTGATGTAAAGCCCAAAAGTGGCAATCATGGTGGCTAACATCAGCAGGGTCATAAAGGTACTGTTGAGCCGACTCTCTTCACGAAGATTGACAAACAAAGAGGAGAACTGTTCATGAGAGGCGTGAGCGAAAAGAGGAATACTCTCCTCCAAATAGGTCGCCATCTCTTTGTCTGAGGGGAGATGCTCTACTTTAACGCTCTCTTTTATCTCTTTGACGGCTGAACTCTTTTCCCAAAACTTCTCACCCACACTTAAACACAAGGCTTCAGATTTGGTCTCTAAGGTGACAGGGGTGTGTAGGGAGTTGACCGAATCAATGGTCACTGACAACTCTCTTTGGGCTTCAATGTGCAGTTTAGGACTGTGAATATAACCTACTGATTTGGGCAAAGTTTTAGGTGTTTGCTTTAAGATATGTGAGTGAAAAAGGTAGCCCATGTACTCAAAGATGGAGCTTGGAGAAAGCACCACCAACGAAAGACGTGCATCGTTAAATTTTAGATATTTATCAATGAGTTTAGAGGCAAAAGTACGGTTGTTGTACTCCACCCCCACAGCCCCAATGGCTGAAAAGTTTAAGACTTTCTCTTTGGCTGTGGTGACTGTAAAAGAGGTGTGGGTGAGTGCATTCATCTTTTTTATCATGGAAAAAGAGCTTTTTAGCCGTTCCCAAACGCTTAACTTCTCCATAGAAGTTGAAAATGAATCCAAAGGAGGCACTTCACCAATGACCACCTCTTGCAGAACCAAATGTTCATCACAATAGAGTAAATCTAGCTTTTTATCACAAGGTTTTAAGGCTAAGTCAACCTGCTCTTCTAGCTTAGAGGGTAACTCAAAAGTGCTTTTAAACTCTTTTTGTTCAGCACGAGGAATAATACCCACGCTTAATTTTTTTTCTAAAGCAAGGGATAATACTTTTTTAATCTCCTCCAAAGAAGCCGACACTAAAATATGTTCCCCCTCCTCAATGGCTAAACTCTCAAAGTTCGCAATATCTACAGGAACAAGCTCTACCTCTTGCGTTTTGGCATACGCCACTACAGAAGCTACTAGGTCTTTATCTTCTTTTGTTTGTATATAATAGTATCGCATTAAATAATGCTCTCCTTTCGAAAATACACCATAAGTTCAGGTTAAGACTGCATCATATGCAAGAGTACAGCAAGGTTGTCAGAAGAAAAGCTAATGGGTGATTTTTCTTTGCGTGATTTTGCCATGGGAGTACTCCTTAACGCAGTTTTTTATTTTTGCGTTATTGTAGCATAAATTGAAAGTGCTTCTTAAAGATAATGGTCTTTACATTACTTTACGACATCTATCAAACTTGATTACTTTACTCAAAAACCATTTTCTAAAATTCTCCCCTCTTTCAAAAATTATAACATATATCACATTTAAAAATCTACTTCTATGCTATACTAACAAACATACAAAAAAAGGAAACCCAAAATGTGCCTAATCCTAACCATCGTCCTCTTCATCTTTGCCATTCAAAACTTACTCATTGAAAATTGGCTTACAGGCGTAGTGCAACTTGTGATTGCTCTTGGTTTTTTATTGCTACTCATCAACAACATTCAACGCAGACGTTGTGAGCGAAATGGCACTTGTTACAATGGCTGTTCTGTTACCAATTGGATTGGTTCTTTATTTAAGAAAAAATCTAAACCACCCCAACCAAAAACATTAAAATAGGTAAAGTAACAAGAGAGATAAAGCAACTAACAACAATAGCAATGGCAATAACTTCACGCTCCATAGGATAAATCTCTCCAAGTATAAAAGGGGTAAGAGCCAAAGGCATTCCTGCTTCAAGCACTGATATAGCCACAACTTCACTCTGCCCACTCAGGTAAAAATAGACCAAAAATATAGACGGCATAACAAAAAGCTTTAAGCCAATAAGTCCAAAAAGATGTCCATAAGCCACTTTAGGCAATTCACGAGCCAAAAAAATACCCAATGAAATCAAAATAATAGGCGTTGCCCCACCTGCTAAAAGGTCAATGGTTTTGATTATCACAAAAGGTAGTTTTGTATCTGTAGCTAAAAGGATAACTGCAAATAAAACAGCCAAAAGCAACGGATTTGTCAAGGCATCTATGGCAATTTTAGAACTTAATTTTTTATGGACTGAAAACTCTAAAACCCCTATGCCAAAAGTAAAGAGTATAAGTGTGTAGAGTGCCACATGCATACTTACTAAACCATTGGAGTTAGGAATAAGCGATGTTAAAATGGGAACCCCTAAGTAACCAACATTTCCAAAAAATACTGAAATAACGTAAGTGTTAATAATGCTTCTTGAAAAACTCAAATGTTTTAATGTAAAGTAAAGCGTAAAAATAACAACGACCAAGATAGTAAAATTCCAATAAATAAACGAGAAGTCATCTATGCTCTCTAGCTTCACTTTTATCATTCCTGAAAAAATCAACGCAGGAAAAAGAAGATAAACGGCTAATTTATTTAACACCTCTGTCCATGCTTCATTGGCAATGGTCTTTTTTAGAACAAAACCCAAGGCTATAAGTAGCATTAGGGGGATTAGGGTTTGGATTATTGGTTGCATGATTAAACTCTTTTCCTCCGTGTTAAAATATATCTATCTTCATCTTTTCCATAGAAGTCTTTTTCAAACTTTTTATCTGTAAATCCAAGCATTTTCTCCATCAGGAATACACTCTCCCTTAAAACTCTCTAACCACGCCACCCTGTCTAGCTCTACTATGGCTGTAAATTCTGATGTTTTTGCTTTTCTAAAGTTCATCATCTATCCAATCTTCTTTCAAAATAGCATAACTATCTACATCCATCAAAACACCACCTACTCTAATATCTGCTCTATGTCTCCCCTCATGAGTAAAGCCAAGTGATTTTGCTACATTACAACTTCTACTATTTTCAATAGCACATT
>JALSQJ010000121.1 GCA_026985495.1 Campylobacteraceae bacterium | reverse complement strand
CATCTTCATCTTTCTCACAAGCGTGATTGATGATTAAGTAGTTCAACAAAGCATCAATGCCATCTAATCCACTCTCCATCGCCTCTTTCATAAGCTCTCGTCGCTCTACAATCGCATACCCAGGCATGAGTTTTCGGCGAATACGAGCCATATCATCTTCTTCTGCCTCTTCAACCCTCTCTATAATAGGTTTTCTAAGTTTAAAAATATCTCCACCTGCCATCTTCATTCTTGACTGTAAATAATGAACCACTCTTTCTAAAAATTTCTCTTCATCTCGTTTATGAAGTCCTAAAAATTCAATAACCAAAGAGACATCAAGGTGGATTCTTGCCTCTTCTATAAAAGCAGGTCGTTTCCCATCTTTATCTACAGGGTTACTCGTACCTACAATAGAGTAAACATAATCTCTAACTCCTTTATGAACTTGCAAATCAGCCTTGTGACTAACCACGCCTGTTGCTTTGAACTTCAAATCTTTAAAACCATCACTATTAAGCTTTCGTTGCAGAGCATGAACGGCTCCCAACCATGCCGTCATAGCAGGAAACCCTATGGTAAAAGGGCTAGAGAGTGCATTTGCATTGTGTACCCCAATATGTGGTATTATCAAAAGCGTCTTTATCATCGTAGTGCCTCCTTATATTTTTCAAGAAGTGTCAAAAGATACAGATACTCCCCTTTTCCAAACTTGATATGCTCTTTTTTCCCTACAACTCTTTTATAACCTACATCAATGACCCATCGTGCTATCTCTTTTAGCATCTTATCTAGCCACTCATCATTTTTTTCTCTCTCCTCTTCATACTCATGGTGAAGCCATACTTTTTGATGATGTTTAAGTTTTGAGTTTTTTTCATAATACTGCTCTTGTGAAACACTTCTTATCGCCCACATCTTGTCAATAATTCTATCTATTATCTCTCCATAACGATAATCTCTACCCTCACGAATATTGATATTATTATAGTCAGTTTTATAAATCTTATCTAAAGCGAAAAAAGTATCTTTAAACTCCCAAATTTTTAAAGACTCTTTAAAAAAATCTGTTTTAGGAAAATAAACTTCTCTTTTTTCCAAAGTGGGTGGCATCGAATAAAGAAGTTGTGCTTTCCCCCCATTTTGGTTGTTCAATACAGAGATGTTTTGAGGTTTAGTTCCTCCATACCCTATGGTGGTTAGATTATTATAAATCTCTCTATATCCCTCTTTTGAAAATTTACTATTTCTTCTGCTATCTCGTAACTCTTTTAAAAGTTCTTTCTCCGTTTCATCTTCTCCAAAGCGTATTTTATTTAGTCGTTTTCTTAGCTCAAAAACCATTCCCGAATTGGTCAAAATAGAGAGTTGATGATAGCTATCTTCCACAGGAAAATAGACTTGTTTAATTTTAGAGCTTGTGACTAACTCCGTTGAACTTGAGACCATTGCTAAAAATTCATCTCGTAACTCATCATAACTTTTACTCTTGATTGTCAAAAGAGATTTAGCTAATGTAGTCTCCTTCTGTATATGCTCTATAAGCTGTTTACCATCAGGCATTTGCAAAGTTAAAAACTTATGCACATCTAACGCTGCTGCATTTCCCAATGCATCTTTCTGAACCTCTACATTTCCTGTTCGTAAAAAACCATCATCTCTCTTTTTAGCATTGGCTATAATCGAAGTCACATACCCATTTTTGTTTTTTCTCGAACTTGGATGAGAAAAGGTACAAGGGTGTGTTGCTATTGACATTTGCCCAGCTCTTCTACTTGCATTGGGTAACCAAACTTCACGAGAAAACTCAATAGCACACTGTTCATGCAATGCTAAAACCTCATCTTCTTCCATTGAAGATTTAAGGTTTTTCTTAATCCAAGCCTCTTTTCGTTCATCGAAAAACTTGGATATTATTTCATTCATAATGTCTCCTGTTTTAATATTTTACTTATTCAGCAATTAATATTAGAAGTGTAGCACTTTAATACTTAAAAATTTTTTAAGTCATAACAGTATGGATTAAAATAATAGAAAACTGCTTACTCAGCAGTTAAAATTATTAAGTCATAATAGTATTTTCTAAACTGCCTATTCAGCAGAACAATTTCTATAATTTGAATCATATCTAATTCCAAAATAAAAATTCCTTATTAAACCTTAATCAACCCAAACTGGTCACTATACTCATACTCACACCCTTCATAATATCCAAAACTAAGCTCCCCATATTTGATAGAGATAGCTCTTTTAGATGCATCAAACTCCTCTACCAAAACATTATAATCTCTCTCTAACCACAATCCTTCTTTTATCTCATCATCTAACTCAACTCTACTTATCTGTAAAATCTCCTCTCTTTTAATGATATTATCATAACCCTCTATTTCACAAAAGGAGTAAGCTTTATCAGCTTCATCATAAACTAAAAAAACTTTTTCTGTTGGTTCACTCTCTCTAAAAGGGTGTAGATATTGTGGGTGTGCAGTTAAAAACCAATTCTCATCTAAATAGCCTTGCAGAGATGATGCTCCTCTATTATCATAAGCAGTCAAAGCTTTTTGTGTCTGATAATGTTCCAAATCACTCAAGGAAGATTTCTGTTTCAATTTTTTAGGCTTCATTACTCTTGCTGTTGCATCTAATCGTTCTTCAAGAGCTTTTATATCTACCAATTCTCGCATATCATGCGTATCGAGAACAGTTCCCTCTTCATAACCAGGATATTTAAAATACTCCTCTCCCTCTTCATCATTTGCTTTAAATGCTTTGTAGTTATACTGCATAAGAGCAATATTTGGTTCTTTTATTTCTCCAATTCTATGTCGCCTAACACGACCTGCTAGTTGAATAATAGAACGATATGAAGATGGCTCTATCACAGCCCAATCAAAATCATGGTCTCGCCCTACTTCCTCCACTGGCGTTGCTACAACTACAAAAATCATATCTTTAGTTTTACATCTAG
>JALSQJ010000120.1 GCA_026985495.1 Campylobacteraceae bacterium | reverse complement strand
ACAGCCGTACTCTTTGAGGCTGTTTTTCTAAGAAGTTTTTTAACAGCTTTTAGCCCTTCCAGTGAAGAATCGCTTTTAAATCGGTTAGTTGTTCCATCTGGAATATTCCTTTTTAAGATAAATTAAAAAATCCCTACAAAATCAACATAGCATCTCCATAAGAGAAAAACCGATATTCTCTCTCTATTGCTTCTGTATACAATTGAAGTGTTTTTTCTCTTCCGATAAATGCTGAAACCAACATAATGAGAGTACTTTTGGGTAGATGAAAGTTTGTAAGTAGATGAGTGACTCTTTTGGGTTTATTATTGGGGTTTAGGAACAAATCACACTCTCCATCTACTCTTTTGGTTCTAGCAAAATACTCTACTGTTCTTGTTACTGTTGTACCTATTGCTAATATATCTCTATTGGATTCTAAAACCTCTGCTGATTCTTTGGGGATATAAAAATATTCAGAGTGCATTGGGTGGTCTAGGATATATTTGGCATCTACAGGCTTAAATGTTCCTGCTCCTACATGTAGAGTTATTTTATGAGTTTGGTATCTACTCTCTAACTCCTTAAAGAGTTTAGGTGTAAAGTGCAAAGAGGCTGTTGGAGCTGCTACTGCTCCTGAATTTTTGGCAAATAGAGTCTGATAATTTGTCTCATCTTCTTTATTGTCTTCACGTTGTAGATATGGAGGTAGGGGAATATGACCAATAGAATCTAATATCTGAACCAACTCTTCAAAGCGTATAGTTTGATTGTTATGCTTGAAGGTTACTACTCTTGAACCATCACTATTTAACTCTAAAACTTTAGCTACTAGCTTATTATCAAAAAAGAGTTCTGTTTCCAACTGTACTTTTCCACGAATCATCACTAAGTACTCATTAGCAGATAGAGGTTTATTTAAAAGTAGCTCTATTTTACCTCCACCTTGTCCACTATTCTTTACCTTTTTATGTCCAAATATTCGTGCTTTTATTACCTTTGTATCATTTAGAAATACATCACACTCTTTTGGAAGATAATCAAGTAGATGTTTGAATGTAGTATGGATAATAGTATCTGTTTCTCGGTCATAAACCAGTAGTTTAGCCAAGTCTCTAGGGTGTATAGGATTTTTAGCTATGAGATGAGCAGGAAGCTCATAATCATAACTAGAAGTTAATAGTTCTATATTCATTTAGTTATCATCTTCTTCTTCGATATGAGGGTTAACCATACGAACAATTAAAATAGAGACACCATATAGGATAATAAGTGGTCCTGCCATAAGCAACTGTGTCAAGACATCAGGAGGAGTTAATAGTGCAGCTATTATAAAAATAATGATTATCGCATATTTAAAAAAGTCTTTTAGAGTTTTATCAGTAATCATTCCAAGTACTGCTAGAAAATAGGCAAAAACAGGAAGTTCAAATGCCAATCCAAACCCTATCATAATCTTAGTAAAAAATCCAACATAATCTTCTATATTAATCAAAGGGGTATAGAGAAATGAACCAAAGGTTATTAAAAATTGAAATCCAAAGGGTGTAACCACATAATAGGCAAACAGCACACCCACAGCAAACATGATTGAGCCACCAAATACAAAAGGTAGAACCATCTTTTTTTCATTATCATAAAGCCCAGGTGCTACAAATAGCCAAATCTGATATAGTATAAATGGTAATGCACCCAATAGACCTGCAAAAAATGAGACTTTTAGTGCTACAAAGAATGCACCTCCTACTTGATGTGTCGTGATTTTACCCTCAAAACTTGACTTTTTATGGCTACTGTTTAGCTCTATATTTTTAAGTGTTGTTACTAACTCTTTGGTTGCATCGACTGCATCTTGTAGAAACACTACCAACTCTTTGTTGGCAACTGTTACAGCTTTTTCTAAAGCGTTTTCTAGTTTTTTTGCAGATACTATAGAGGGACTATCTGTAGTAATAACTTCTACTGTTTCATTATTTTCATCTATACTCTTTAAGTGCCATGTTGCTTTTTCTTGGGTATCAATAATTCTTCCAACTTGTGTTAATGCATCATTTAATGGTTCTGTAATCCATGTGAGAATATAGTTATGAAAGCTAAATGCAACAATAAATGCGATTATAACAGATAAAAGTGAGTATCCAATGGTTTTTTGTAGTGCAGCTAAATGGGGTTTAATACTTTCAAACATTATTTTTCTATACCTTCATCTTGTTTTACAGTTTTTTTCTTAAATGTAATCTCTTTATTCTGTTTTGGTTCAACTTGTGTGGTTGTGGGTTGAGGAGTTGACTCAATAGATTCTGATGAGTGATTAAGTTGAGTTAATTTTGCAAAATTATCTTTGACTGAACCTATCTCCTCTTTTACACTATTGACAGGATTAAGATTTTTAAATCCTTGCAACTCTTGATTGGCTTCATCTAGCTTCTCTTTGTAGCTAAGAGCTTCTCTCTTTAGCTCCTCTATATTTACCTCTTCATCTAAGGTTTTTTTTGCCTCTCCAATAGCTCTTTTCATACTTTTAATAAATTTAGCAATATCCACCATCGCCCCTGGTAACTTATCTGGTCCCAAAAAGAGTATGGCTACGATTGCAATAAATAGTATCTCTGTAAATCCTAGTCCAAACATGTGACTCCCTTATTTTTAATTAATGATATTTTACCTAAAAAGATTGATATTATGAAGATTGTTTTAGAAGATATTAGAAGATACCCGATTAAGAGTATCTTAGAATATTAGCTTATGCCGTAGCATCGCTATAAATTTGTTGTGCTTTTGTCTGAACATGGAAATTAAGACCTATCTCTTTTTCACTACACCCAAGAGCAAGAGCAACCATTTGTGGCATATGAAGAACTGGAAGTTCTATATCTCTACCTATTACTTTTCCTACACTATCTTGATAGGTATCCATTTTTAAGTGACATAGTGGACATGGTGTTACCATAAGGTCAGCATCGTTATCAATAGCATCTACCATTGCATTACCTGCTAATACTTCAGAGGTATGATTTGCTTGAAGCTCAACATGGAAACCACAACATTTGTTTTTATGGTCATAATCTACTGGGTGTCCATCTAATGCAGATATAAGTTCATCTAACGAAGTTGGAACATAAGAATTCTCATAGTTATTACTACCCTCATGAAGCTCTGATGGTCGTATGTTATGACACCCATAGAATGGTGCTATATTAAATTGACTTAATGGAACTTTTACATTGTCTTTTATCTTCTCTAGTCCAAAATCATGAATAAGAGCATATAAGAAGTGTTTGATTTCAGATGTACCTTTGTACTCCAATCCAACCTCTGCCAACTTTTCATTTACACGAGCTTTTAGTTCTGGGTCTTTATCTAGTGCATGTTTGGTCATAGCAGAGTTGAGTTGACATGTATTACAGATGGTAATCATGGTTAAACCTAACTTTTCTGCATAACAGATATTTCTAGCATTAAGAACATGAGCTAGAAACTCATCAAAATCTTGTAGATGAGAAGCTCCACAACATGATGCCTCTTCTAAGATAGTAATCTCAATTCCTAATTTATCAGCTACTGCAAGAGTAGATGAAAGTAGTTCTGGTGTTGATTGTTTTGCTGTACAACCTGTAAACAGTGCATATTTTAATTGACTCATTATTTCTCCTTACAGCTTATTGGTCATTGAGATTTTAATTAATTTTTGAACCTCATCTAAGTTTTTAATTTTTGGCATATTATCTATAAATGGAAGACCATCTTGCCAATGAATTTTTCCTGCTTTCATCATCTTCATAGCTGTTGTTAGGTGTTTATACATACCTAAGTAACCCTCTGAATAGACAACAATATCAGCTTCGTCCAAGAACCCATGTTTGCGTATACTGCGTACAAAACCTTCTGCATGACGTGTTGCTACATTACTTCTTGCCACTTTTTGCTCAAACTGCATATTGTGAAGTTTGGTAATCTTCTCAATAGGATTAATCTCTTTTGGACACGCCTCTGCACACTCAAAACATTTGACACAATCCCAAACACCTGAACCACTTTGAGCTGTGATTTCTAGTCTCTCTTCTCCTGCTGTATCACGAGTATCAACAGTAAATCTATATGCTGCTGCAAAGGCTGCAGGCCCAAGGAAGGCATCATTTGCTTCAAGAGCAGGACAAGAGTAGTGACATGCTCCACACTGAATACATAAATCAGAATCCAAGAATTTATTGAACTCTGCAACACTCTGCTTGGTCTCATGCTCTGGGTGTGGCTCAACATCGGCAACAACATAAGGTTTAACAGAAGCGTGTTTCTCCCAAAAGTCACCTTTGTCTATAATCATATCTTTGACAGCTCTCTTTTTAGAACTTGGTTCAATGACTAACTCATTATCAAATAGGTCAAGAAGCTCCATAGCATTCTGTTTACAAGCAAGGGTTGCTTTACCATTTACTTTGACAGCACAAGCTCCACAGATACCATGACGGCAAGAACGACGATAAGAGAATGAACCATCATGCTCCCATTTAATTCTATTCATAACATCAAGAATTAGTTCATCTTTTCCTACTTCCATAGTATAACTTCTATACGATGGAAGATAGTCAGTTTCGGCATTAAATCTAAATGCTTTAATAGTTACTTTTCTAGTATTACTCATTTTTCAACTTCTCCTTAATATTTTCTTTCCATTGGCTCAAACTTACCTTGAACTACTTCTCCCCACTCATGGGTTAGGTTGAAATCTTTATCCATATATACATATGTATGCTTCATGAACTTCTCATCATCTCTTGTTGGGAAATCTTCACGATAGTGACCACCACGGCTCTCTTCACGGATTAATGCTCCATAAACAATAAATTTAGAGAACTCCAACATATGACCTAGCTCTGTAGCCTCTTGGAGGTCGGTATTGAATGTTTTTGATTTATCATCTATTCTAATATCATTAAATCGAATAATAAGCTCATCTATAAGTTTCAACTGTTTCTCTAGTGACTCTTTGCTTCTAAAAACACCTGCATCTCTAGTCATACCATTTTGAAGCTCTTCTCTAAGTTTAGGAACTCTCTCTTTACCATTTGATGTTCTAAGTTTTTCCATCTCATTTATACACTTATTTGCATCAGATACTTTAGCAGGACGAAGTTCTATACCCTCTTCAAGTTGTTTAACCATACTCTCTCCTGCATGACGACCAAAGAGAAGTGCTTCTAGTAGAGAGTTAGCTCCCAATCTATTTGCACCATGAACTGATACACAAGCACACTCTCCAGCTGCATAGAAACCTTCTACCATTTCAGTTGGAGATTTACGAACTTGACAGTTGATATTGGTAGGAATTCCACCCATTGAGTAGTGTGCTGTTGCAGAGATATGGATAGGCTCTTTTAGCATATCTTGACCTTGGAATGCAATCGCTAGTTCTCTAAGTTCAGGTAGTTTTGTCAAAATAATTTGTGGGTCAAGGTGTGTTAAATCAATATTTACAGATTGTCCATCTTTACCTACACCTCTACCTTGACGAACCTCTTCCATAATAGCACGGCTAACAACATCACGAGATGCTAACTCCATAGCATTTGGAGCATATTTTGTCATAAAACGTTCGCCCTCAGAATTAAAGAGTCGTCCACCCTCTCCACGTGCAGCTTCAGAGATAAGTACTCCTGAACCACCAAGTCCACTTGGGTGAAACTGTACAAACTCCATATCTTCTAATGGAATACCATGACGTGCAACGATTGAGAGAGAGTCTCCTGTATTTGCATGTGCATTTGAGTTGAATCGGTAGGCTCTACCATGTCCACCTGTAGCAAACATTGTAACTTTGGCATTGAAAATAGCAGGTTTAGAGTTACGAAGGTCATAAGCTACGATACCAGATACTTTTCCATCTTCATAAATAAGGTCAGAACAGTACCACTCATCAAATACTTCAACCCCTGCTCTAAATGCTTGTTCATAAATCGTTTGAAGAAGTGTAAGACCCGTTCTATCTTTGGCATAACATGCTCTAGGTTTACTCTGTCCACCAAAAGGACGGATAGCAATATCTCCCTCTTCATCACGAGAAAATACAGCACCCATTCTTTCAGCCCAACGTATAGTCTCTGGAGCTTTAGTACACATAAACTCTACACAATCTTGGTCTGCTAGATAATCAGAACCTTTTACTGTATCAAACTCATGTAGCTCTGTACTATCATTTTTACCAAGTGCAGCATTGATACCACCTTGTGCTGCCCCCGAGTGACTTCGTAGTGGGTGTAGTTTTGTGATTACTGCTGTCTTTTTTCCTGCTTCTGTTAGCTCTTTAGCTGCTGCTAAACCAGCTAAACCAGCTCCAACAATTACAGCATCATATTCGTAGATTTTAACATCCATTCTGCTATTTCCTTTTACATAAGAATTTGTTAAGATTATATTCATAAGCCTATTACAACCTATTGAATGTAAAACTATACCACTTACTATACTTAATTATGTTACAATTTTTCCACCAATAATAAAGGTTTAGCGTGAATAAAGAAGATTATCTGATAAGTAAAATAAGTTCATCTTATGTAGGAGATGATGGTGCAGTAGTAGGCAATAGAGTCTATAGTATGGACGCTTTCTTTGAGGGGATTCACTTTAAAAGAGAGTGGATGAGCCTATCTCAAATAGCACGAAAAGCAATGCTTGTAAATATATCTGATGCTATTGCTATGAATGCTAAACCTATGTATGCTTTAGTAACACTATCACTACCACAGGATATTCATATAAAAGAGATTGATTTAATTGTCAAATCGTTACATAAAGTAGCATCTGAATATGATTGTGAGATTATAGGAGGTGATACTATTGCAGGAGAGCGTTTGGATTTTTCTATTACTATTGTATCCCAAACCG
Source organism: Campylobacteraceae bacterium (assembly GCA_026985495.1). Taxonomy (GTDB): domain Bacteria; phylum Campylobacterota; class Campylobacteria; order Campylobacterales; family Sulfurovaceae; genus UBA1140. Next base: position 4,828 of record JALSQJ010000120.1, on the reverse strand, counting down.
ATAATCCATTGAGAAGAAAAGGTTTAAAAGAGGGAGATTTTTTAGCCTATACAGGAACGTTAGGAGAGAGTAAAAGAGATTTAAATAGACTCTTTAATGGAGAAAAAATTGATAATAACTCCAAGTTTATTGAGCCTATTTTACGAAAAGAGTTTATATCTAAAGCAAATAAATATTTAAGAACAGGAATGGATATTAGTGATGGACTATTTTGTGATACCAACAAGATGTTAAAGATAAATAGTATAGGATTTGAACTGATAGAGAATATAACCAATGAGATAGGAACAAGTGGAGAGGAGTATGAGATGTTAGTAGGAATACCATCTAAATATCTTGATAAAGTAAAAGAGATAGCACAAGAGAGTGATACACCTTTGACTATTTTTGCAAAAATAGTTAATAATAATAGCAGATTTGAGTGCTTAAATCATCACTTTTAGATTGATTTCTACCTCATCAAAACAACAAGAAAATCAGTGGTGTTTTACTATAGGGTAAAAGGGCATTTAAAGCCCTAAACTTAGGGCTTTCTATTTTTTAGGTTTTTTTATATTTATTAGCTCTAAAATCATTAATCATGAGTTTAAAAAGAGTTAATGTCCATGAGCCTCAATAAACTCTTCATAAGAGCCTTCAAAATCAAGAATTGTTCCATCTTCGTTGATTTTAATAATTCTATTGGCAAATGCATCTATCAGTTCTCTATCGTGAGAGACACATATAACGCCACCTTTATAATTATGTAGAGCCTCTCCAAGGGCGATAATTGCTTCTAAATCCAAATGGTTGTTTGGTTCATCCAGTACTAAGAAGTTAGCTGAATCCATCATCATTTTAGAGAGCATTACACGATGTTTCTCTCCTCCTGAACAGTCTCCTACCGATTTATCCTGCTCTTCTCCAGAAAAAAGCATACGACCCAAGCATTGACGAATCTCATCAATGTGCCATTTTGCATCATGTCCTTGAATCCATTCATATAATTTTTCACTTCCTACAACTAAGTCTGTAGAATTTTGAGGAAAATAGGTTGTAGTTACGGTTTGTCCCCAAACAAAAGAGCCTTTATCAGCAGGTAGTTTCTCCATAATTATTTCTAATAGTGTTGATTTACCTACACCATTACCTCCGATAATTGCAATCTTATCTGTTCCTTCTACCTTAAACGATATATCACTAAACACTTCCAAGTCATCATAAGATTTTGCTATATTTTTGACCTCTAATATCTCATTACCCAAATTTCTATGTGGTTTAAAGGCTATTGAGGGGTCTCTTCTTGATGAGAGTTTAATCTCTTCTACATTGAGTTTATCTAGCTGTTTCTGTCGTGAAGTTGCTTGTTTGGCTTTTGACGCATTCGCAGAGAAACGACTAATAAACTTCTCTAACTCCTCTTTCTCTTTCATTCCTTTTGCATGGTCGATTTGTGCTTGTTTGGCAATTAGGTTTGCAGCTATGTACCAATCATCATAGTTACCTGTAAACTCTCTAATAGTAGAGAAATCAAGGTCAAGTATATGTGTTACAACATTATTTAAGAAGTGTCTATCATGAGAAATAACAATTATGACACCCTCATGACGCTTTAACTCTCTTTCTAACCATGCAATAGTCTCAATATCCAATGAGTTAGTAGGCTCATCAAGTAGCAGAACATCTGGCTTTAGAAAAAGTACTTGTGCCAAAAGGATTTTGACCTTATCTCCACCTGTCAATGAAGACATTAAATCCCCATGAACTTCTGATGGAAATCCTAATGCTTCCAAAAGCTTCTCAATTTTTACATCTGATTCATAAGTAGGGTCTTCATCAGCACAAATCATCTCTAACTCTCCAAGACGTTCATTGACTTTATCATCATCAAAATCTCCTATCATGTAGAGTTCTTCTTTCTCTTTTTGAGCATCGTAGAGTTTTTTATTTCCATAAAGTACAGCATCTGTTAATGTAAAATCTTCAAATGCGTAATGGTTCTGACTCAAAACACCCATTCTCAAACCTGATTGTAGTTGAACTGTACCATCTGTTGGCTCTAACTCTCCTGCAAGAATCTTCAAAAATGTAGATTTACCTGCTCCATTTGCTCCTATTAAACCATAACGTTTTCCACCATCTAAACTGATGCTTATCTTATCAAAAAGTACTCTTTTACCATATCGTTGTACTATATTTACTGTCTTTAACAATCCTGTTCCTTAATCTAAATAATTATCATATTCTATCAGAAAATAGTTTTATGAATGGTTGTGGTAATCCTGATAACTATATAGAAAAATCTTAATTACTTATTTCTAAACCTCTTTCTAGCTACCATTGATGCTTTCATCGCTCTATCTCCACATGATATAGTGTCCATAAATTCTGTAAGATGTAAAATTTCATATTTATCATCAAAGGTAATCTCCAACTCGCCATCTTCTAGTAAAAAGCTTCTATTTGAGGGGACTTTTGTATTATCGGGGTGGTGCATAAAGGTCTCAAAGATAAAGAGTCCATCATCTTTTAAAGCTTTCTCTATTTGAGGGAAAAGTGAACGATTTAGATAATAGGTACAAACAATTAAATCATAACTATCCTCTTTTAATTGGTAGGTATCAAAATCTACCTCTTGAGTTATAATATTTGGTATATCGTTTAAACTATCTAATGCAACTGGGCTAATATCTAGTGCATCTACATAAAATCCTTGTAAGGCTAAAAACTTTGCATTACGTCCTGTACCACATGCTATATCCAAAGCTATATTGCCATTAGCTAATCTACTATATCTCTCTACTACCTCTGGAACTTTTGTAGGAATAGGGTGATTGTTTTTATACTTTTTATCCCAACGCTCTCTATCTTCTATTGCCATTATCTATAACTCTCCAAATCTTTTGATTTTCTACACCATTTCAAAAATAGTCTATCAGGATTAACTCTCTTATCTATCTCTTTGCCATCTACAATATTATCTGCCAACATTTTACCCATCATAGGAGCAAAAACAAACCCTCTACCACCAACTCCATTGCAGACATAGAGATTTTTTATCTTTTTTGGCTCTTCTGTCAATCTTTGACCTTTTGGAAGTTTAGGATAACGCTCCAACATTTCATTGACTGATATAACTGAACCAAGCAGAGGAAAATAGTCTTTTGAACCTGCTCTCATACCACAAAAGGTCTCTTTTAATCTAAAATCTGATGTATCAACCATATCTGAAGCCAAATCAAATAGAGGTTTTAGAGGTTTCCCACTGCATGTCATACATATATCTGCCTCTTTCTCATGGGTAGCACCAATTTTTATAATACCATCTATATTTGCAGAGATAGAGATTTTTTTGTGCATAGAAACATCTAAATCTAAAGACGTTTCATAATCTCCACGACTTCCCCATGTTCCTTTGACCCCCATATATCGCATATCAAAAAATCTATTCTCATATCCTGTTGCCAAAACAACTTTTTTGGCTCTATACTCTCCTATAACCCATACTTTTTTCTTATATACTAAGTTTTTAACCTCAAATTGCTGATAATCAATATCCTCTAAAAAAGCTTTACATAAATTAGGAGCATCACAAACACCTGCTTCATTAAAAAGAAAACTATTAAATGATTTTTTGATACCTATATCCTCTAACTGCTCTTGATTTACCCACTCTCGTTTAGATTTATTGAACTCTTCATATTTTTGAAATTGTTTGGCATCATTTTCATCTTTGGGAATACGGATAACCCCTGTCTGCTTAAAATATTCTGGAAAATGTTCTATATAAAAGTTCTTTGCAAACTCAAATGCTTCATTTGTCAAGGATTGAAGCTTAGAGCCTTTACCGATTTTAGGAGAGACAAACGCACCAGCAGCAAAAGAACCACCCATAGAAGCGACTCCTGCACGGTCAACGACCAACACATCTAAACCTCTCTGTTTTAGGAAATAAGCAGAGGAAACCCCTGCAATACCTGCACCTACTACAATAACATCATAAATTTTCATCTTTTACCTAACTCTAATAAATCATCTATTTTTCTTAACTACTTATAGTATATCTATTCTTTTGATTTATCAAATTATAGCGTAAAAAACTAATCTACTCTGCTGATATTGCTTTTCTCTTCTTTTTTACTACCTCTTTTTTAGGTTCTTCTACTACTTTTTTATCTCCTACAAGACAACTCTTTTTTTGAACATCATTTTTTATATTTCTTAAAATAGCTTTTCCTATTCCCTTAATATTTAATAGCTCATCTAATGTATCTATTGTATCATTTTCACGATAGCTTATAATTGCATTAAGACGTTTAACTCCTACACCTTTTATACAACCCAACTTGCTCTTTGGTGATTGCTGTACCATTGATGCACTCATAGCAAAAGTGTATGAGATAGATAGAACCGATATTAAAACTATTTTTTTTAACACAATATCTCCTTTTTATATTTAGAGATTAAACCTATAATCTCATTTGTAATTTTTCCTATATCTTTTGATTGTTGTTCAGGGTTGATTAAATCAAAGATATTTTGATGATTAAAGCTTTTGAAATCTAAAGGTTTAGCTGGATATTTCCAATATATACCACAACAAACCTCTTTCCATAATACATCTAATGATTCAATCGCCTCTATCTGACTCTTTTTTATCTTATCTTCGTCTATAAACTCAAATCCATAATATATATTTTTTCGTAACTCTACAAAAAAGATAAGATTATCATCTACCTGATAGTTTATACCATAATCTTTAATATTTTTTTGTAGCTGATAGTAGCGTCTAACACTATCCTCTAACCCTTTATCAGTATTGATATTATAAAAGGTAAAAGGATAGTGT
>JALSQJ010000119.1 GCA_026985495.1 Campylobacteraceae bacterium | reverse complement strand
ATAGAACAATATCAAGACACTATAGAAGTCCCTCTATTTATAAAAATATTACAATTTGACATATTTTATAACATTTTCTGTGAAGTATGCTAAAATTATAAAAATCGCTTATGTCCTTTTTAAGAGGAATATGGTGATATTTGGACAAAGTGTTCCCCTATTTGTTTAAATAAAGGTAGAGTTATTAGTCCGTTGGATATTTAGAACAACAAGGGAAAAGACCTGTGTTGATTATCTCCAATAATTATGAAAATCTTTTAGATATAATATTAAACTTTTTAAAGGAGCAACGATGATAACCTACAATCCTAATTACTTAGATAATGTAGATATATTTACCCCTAAAGAGTTAGAGTTTTTAGAGGAGTTAAATCAACAGGTTTCATTGGAGAAGTTTTTAAATAATAAAAGCTATATAGATAAATTTGGTTTAGATTTTATTCATACTTCTGCACTTATTGAGGGGAACACTTATGATAAGTTGGACACACAGGCGTTAATAGAATATGGAAGAACAGCAGGGGCAAAAAATACAGTGATGCTAAGATGATTTTAAATCCATAGTGACTTACTATGAAACGGGTAAGCATACTTTGTTTAAAAAATATTTTATGAATAGCTATAAAAAAGTAATTGAGATGATAGTAGAGATTGAACAAGCAAGAGAAAATGAGTCTAGTTTTAGACGATAAGTGAACAAATTTTCTCAAAAACAATCTCTCCATCTCTAACAATAGCTATCTCTTTTTGACATGCTAAAGATGGAAGTGATATGTAGTTTTTATGGATTAACCCTTGATGGAAATGACCTTCAATTACTATGGAATCTTTTGGGTAATGGTTTAAAATAGCATTAAATCTATTTTGATAATTTTTGAATGATTTACATATTTTTTTCTGTTGTAGCCTCTCTATTTGGTTATCTATGATAGTTTTTTCAAAAGGTTGTAAAAGTTTTAGAACGATTGAATTTCTAATGAGTTTGGAGTAGAAATTATAGCCAAAATTGGTCTCATATTTGTCACCATGGCTAAGATAGACATCTTTACTATTTAGGGTAAAGTGAACAGGCTGTTGCTCTCTTCTATATACTATTATATTTGGGAAAAGCTCTTTTAAACAGAAGTCATGGTTCCCCTCTAGGTAGATTATATCAATAGTTTGGCTAAGCTCTTGAAGTAGTTCTATTGCTTTTGTAGAAAAGCTTTTAATATACTCATTATGTCCAAAAAGTAGGTCAAAAATATCACCCATTAAGATGAGTTGAGGGGTTTGAATATGGTTAGATTTTAACTCTTTTAGAAGTTGCAAAAACTCACTTCCATGGTGTGGGTAGTGAGCATCTGCTACAAAAATAGCACTCTCTTTTAAGAGTTTTGGCATTTGTTGCAAAGCCCATATAGGTTAATTTGAGATGATTTAAGTTGAAAATTTTCAATAATGAGTGTCTCTTTTGTTTGTGGGTTAATCTCTTGGTCTTGAATCTCGCCACATTTTTGGCAGATAAGATGCATATGTTCATCTTTTTTAAGCTCATATTTTGACTTTTTACCATTTATTGGAACTTCAATAATAACGCCATTATGTTGCATTAAAATAATATTTTTATAGATAGTTGCAAGAGATAGGGTAGGGTACTGTTTTTTTACCTCCTCATAAATCTCATCAACATTTATATGTCCTGCATGGTCTATGGACTTTAAGATAGAGGTTCGTTGTATTGTTGCTTTTAGGTCATTCTCTTTAAGTAGTGTTATATAATTTTTCATATTTTACCCCTCCGTTTGTAAACAGTTATATAAATATTATAGCATTAAATATTTATATAATGGTTTTTTCAGATATGGGGCAGATACAGAGGTAGCCCCTGCATCTGTTTATAATGCTTTAGATTATAGTTCGTCAGCATGTTTTGCAAGATATTCAGCAACACCCTCAGTGTCTGCTTTCATACCTTCGTCACCTTTTACCCAACCAGCAGGACAAACCTCTCCATGCTCATTAGTAAACTGCATTGCATCTACCATTCTAATCATCTCATCTACATTTCTTCCAAGTGGAAGGTCATTAACTACTGCATGTCTAACTGTACCATCTGCATCAATTAGGAATGAACCTCTAAGTGCAACTGCATCATTAAGAAGAACATCATAATCTCTAGCAATCTGTTTGTTAAGGTCTGCTACTAATGGGAAGTTAATTCTACCTATTCCACCTTTTTCTACAGGAGTCTCTCTCCATGCAAAGTGTGAAAATTGACTATCTACAGATACACCAATAATATTAATACCTCTATTTGTAAACTCTTCTGCTCTATGAGAGAATGCAATAATCTCTGAAGGACATACAAAAGTAAAATCTAGTGGATAGAAGAATAGAACTGCACCTTTTTCACCAAGGTTATCCATTAAGTTAAAATCTTCAACGATTTGACCATCTGCTAAAACGGCTGTTGCTGTAAAATCTGGGGCTTTATTTGTTACGATCATTTTATCTTTCCTTATTTAAATAATAAATTTTATTAACAAGGAAATAGTATCGTAAGAACTTTAAAAGAAGTTTAGTTATTACGATTTTTTACTATTTTTACTCAAAGCTCAACAGACCAAATTTACGAATAAATGCATCATCAATATCTATAAGTCCACGTGCTTGTAGGCTATCTAAAACCTCTTTTGTACAGTGGGTATCTTTTGGCCACTCTCGCTCAAATCCATCTATTTGACTCTTGTTTGTTCCATCAACAGCAATGAATGGCTCTAAAATTATATCTCTTTGGGCATCAATATTGTTTACCACACGCCAAAGAAGCATGTATGGGTTGTCAATTTGGTTGTTTATTTTATCAACAATGACCAGCACTTTAATATGCTCTTGAAGCACTTTTAACTTATCAATGATATTTTGCATACTCTGAACCTTATTAACCATAATAAGGCATATAGGGTTTTTAGTATGGATGAAGTACTGTTT
>JALSQJ010000118.1 GCA_026985495.1 Campylobacteraceae bacterium | reverse complement strand
GACTCATTTTTAGCAATAACAGTAATACGTTTATGCTTGTTTGACTCTAAAATGGCATTAGGTTTTATAACCTCTAACTCTCGTATTTTAGTCGCTTTTGGAATGATAGGCTGTTTAAAAAACTCTCTATCTACAAGAGGAGTATCTAGTGAGTATATCTCATCTAACTCCTCCTCTATATTTGAGAGTAAAAGAGATTCAAAAACCTCTAAATAGTTTTGAGCAAACTCATCTAAATACCAAAAACCTAAAGAGTCAATATCTTTAACAAAAACATCTAAACTACTCTTCTCCACACGACTCTTTAACGCCTCATACTCCTCTTTTTCAAAACCAAGTAGAGCAGGAATAATAGAGATAGCCTCTAACTCATCTCTGTTACTCTTTTGAGTATCAACACTAAATGTACGAATACTCTCTACCTCTTCATCAAAGAGAGAGATACGATACGCCTCATTTACCCCTAAAGGGTAGATATCTACAATATCACCACGAAATGATACTTCGCCCTTTTGAGTTACAATATCGACAAAGTGATAGCCCCAATAGTAGAGCATATCTTTTAGTTTAACAAGATTAAGTGTTGAAGCAAACTCAATAATAAAGGTTTTAAAATATCGCTCTTTAGGTAGAGGCAACAGAAGTGTACGAATAGGTGAGATTAAAAGTTTTTTTTCACTACAAGCGTAGTAGCCATATAGAGACTCTATTAACTCATGAAACTCAACTTGAAAAGAGCGTAAATCATCGCCCTCACTTACTCTTAAATCTGGTAAAATAAAAGATTTATAATTTAAAAGGGTAGCAGTGTCAGCAGTTTTGTGAGCCTCTTTGTCATTTTTACAGACAAAAAGGCTTCTATTCTTAAGCTGAATATCTCTATTTAGAAGATATTCATAAACATCAGATTGATTCATTTAACTCTTTTTTAATATCCTAATTTTTTAGGTTGAACAATGTGTACGTCAGAGATATCATCACGCTCTACTCGACCAGATACAATTTTTGTCTCCCCTTCAAATACTGCATTTGGTTCAATAATAATATTGTTTACCTTAACATCTCCATAAACTTTACCATAAGGCATAATATCTATAACCTCACCTGTAAAGTTTCCTCGAAACTCTCCAGAAACAAGTAGTTTAGCAGCTTGTATTTCTCCAGATACACGCCCACTTTTTCCAACTACCACCTCACTTTGAGAGATAATTGCACCCTCAAACTCTCCATTTAAAAGTATGTTCCCATCACATCTAATCTCACCCTTAATAAATGTACCTGGGGTAATAATACTAGCTGAACTTACTGGTGCTGGTCTCTTTTTCTTTCTTCCAAAAAATGCCATATCGTTTCCTTTGTAATATGTGGTATATTAAGTATTATATCCAATTATTATTTATTTTTAATATATATTTATGTTTTGTCTATTTTTGTTTAAAAATGTTTCTACAACATAAAATGAACCAAATACCAAATACTCTTCATTCTTATCTATTCTATTAAAAAAAGTATAAGCTATATCTAACTCCTTCAATCCAGATTCTAACTCTCTAAGCTCAACAGCTCTAGGGGTATCAATCTCAATAATCTCAACATGTTTAATATATGGTTTAAACTCTTTTAGAATTTTAATATAATCTTTGTCATTTAGAGCATTATAGACCAAGATTACTTGACTTTTATTCTGCTCTTTTAATGCTTTAGTAATCGCTTTTGATGCTAAAAGATTATGTCCTACATCAATGGTTACATTTGAAAAAAGTCTATAAAATCGTCCAAAGAGTTTAACCTTTTTTAAATCTTCAATAGAGTAACTTAAATTAAGTACTTTTAAAGCAGAGATAGCTGTTAGAGTATTCTCAAATAGATACTCACTCCACCCTAACTCTTTAGTAACTCTCTTAATCTCTCTATACTCATCTAAATAGTCTGATTTAAACTGCTTAACATCGTACTGCTCTACCCCTTTTTGCTTCTCTATTTTTTTAGCAATATCATAAACTTTTACTTCATCTTGAAGTGCTAAAACAAAATTATTATCTATAGAGTTCATCTTTGTAGTAGCAATCTCTTTAATAGTCTCACCTAAAAAATCTTGATGGTCAAGCCCAATAGGAGTAATAATAGAGAGAGTTTTAGAGCAAACATTAGTAGCATCAAACTCACCACCCAATCCTGCCTCTAGTACCATTACATCTAGCTCCTCCATCGCTACAAATGCAAGTAGTGTAGTGTATTCAAAGTAACTTAATGCACTGCTCATCTCTTCACCTAAAATAGTGTAGAGTTTACTGTGTGCAACATCTAAAGCCTCATCTGAAATATCTTCTCCTTCTATCCATATTCGTTCATTAAATTTTAAAATATGTGGAGAGGAGAAGTGTCCTACTCGTTTACCTGCATGGTGAAGTAGTGTAGATACAATTCGCCCTGTGCTACCTTTACCATTTGTTCCAACAATATGAGTAGTAAGAGGTTGTCTAATGTGTGGTTTTAAAACTCTATAGGCTCTATAGACTCGATTATGGTCTATCTCTTTATAGTAGAGAGGTTTATCCTCTATAAACTGAGAAAAGCTACTTCTTTTCAACAAAATATCCCTTAGCTGATAGATAGGCAATAAATTGGTCGAGTGCTTTTTCTGAACTCTTTTCAATCGCTTTTACTCTTAAATCATTGGCAATAATGGCAGTAGGGGCAATAGGGAACTCATAGCGACCAGTAGTAAAATACTCTTCACGATGTTTCCCTTTAATAAATGTAAATTTTAGTCTCATTACAACTTGATACTGAACAACATAACCATTTTTATTATATTGTAGAGGAACAAATTTAACTCCTGCATATTGAACTCCTATCATAGAGTCAGCATCTCTTTTTCGTGTTACAATACTCTTTAAACGTGTCTGTAATGCACGATTAAGCCCATCTTTTGTAAGTACAGCATTCTCAGGGTCAGCAAGAGAGACATCAACAT
>JALSQJ010000117.1 GCA_026985495.1 Campylobacteraceae bacterium | reverse complement strand
ATGGATTTAAAAAATCTTATCACCTATTTTAACTCTCCCCAACTATTACCAATATTAACCGAACACTCTAAAGGAACATCTAACTCCATAATATTTGACATAATATGTTGAAGTTTTGGAGCTACCTCTTCTATTATTTCCTCTTTAATCTCAAATATCAACTCATCATGAATTTGTAAAAGCATTGCTCCATCTATCTGCTCTTCTTTCATGAAAAGTTCTATTTTGAGCATTGAAAGTTTAATAAGGTCAGCAGCACTCCCTTGAAAAACTGTATTGACCGATTCACGCATAAAGGCTGATTTTTGCATTCCTGTGGCATTTTCGTAGTCAAATATTCGTCTTCTTTTTAAGATTGTCTCAACATAACCAATAGTTTTTACATCATCTTGTATCTTCTCTAAGTAGCTCTTAATAGTAGGAAAGTTCTCAAAATAGGCAACAATAATCTCTTTTGCCTCTTTGCTACTAATTCCCAACTCATCAGATAGTTTTTTTGCTCCCATTCCATATAAAATTCCAAAGTTTACTGACTTAGCGTAACTTCGTTTTGCTGATGCCTCCTCTTCTCCAAAGAGTTTAATAGCTGTTGCCATGTGAATATCTAAGCCTTGGTTAAATGAGTCAAGCAGGGCTTTGTCTTGTGAGAAGTGTGCAAGTAGTCTAAGCTCTATTTGTGAGTAGTCAATGCTTAAAAGTTTGTACCCATTTTTAGCTACAAACGCCTCTCTTACCTTTCTTCCCAACTCTGAATGGGTTGGAATGTTTTGTAGATTTGGCTCTTTTGAACTTAGTCGTCCTGTGGCTGTACCTGTCTGTAAAAATGAGGTGTAGATGCGATGTTGCTCATCATTTTTTGCTAGTTTTATGAGAGGTTCAGCATAAGTAGATAGGAGTTTTTGTGTAGTTCGGTACTCTAAAATTTTACCTATTACCTCATGTTCACCTTTAAGATTATTCAACACCTTCTCATTTGTTGAGTATCCTGTTTTGGTCTTTTTACCACTCTTTAAGCCTAAGTTTTGAAAGAGAATAACTCCTAGTTGTTGAGTAGATTTAATGTTAAACTCTGTACCACATAGGGTATAAATCTCTTGTGTAAGTTCATTAATTCGATTACTTAAAAGAACTTGTAACTCTTTTAACTTCTCTATGTCAATCTTAATTCCTCTATATTCCATAGATATAAGTGTATTAATAAAAGGGTACTCAATATCTTTTGCTAACACTTTAAGGTGGTCAATAGAGGCTAAACTCATTGCTTTGTCTAACTCTTCATAGAGCATAAAGGTCATCCATGCATCTTCTGATGCGTAAAAGGTTGCTGACTCTATATCGACATTGGCAAAGGTCTCTCCTTTTTTTACCAACGATTTAAAGGGCTTCATCTCATAATGGAAAAACTTTTTAGCTAAAGCATCGAGACCAACCTTACTACCTGGGTTTAAGAGCCAAGCCATAATCATTGTATCAGCAAAAGGAACAGACTCTTCAATCTTATATTGATGATAGAGTAGAGAGAGATCAAACTTTAGGTTCTGCCCAATCACTTTGGCTTTTAGTATCTGCTCTATTGCTTCAACTGCATCTTCGATGCTAACTTGCTCTGTTACCCCAAGATAGGAGTGTGCAATGGGAACATAGTATGCCTCTTTTTTATTAAGTGCAAAGGAGAAGCCAACCATTTTATCTTTTTTAGTATCTAGCCCTGTGGTTTCAGTATCAAAGGCTACTAAGCTATTTTTATCTATGGTATTAATAACTTCAAAAAGTCTCTCTTTACTATCAAGACAAATCGCTTCAAATGATGCTCTATTCTCCTCCTCTTCCTCCTCCATATCGTAAAGATTAAGACCTACTTTTGCTTTCTCTAATGCTCTACTCATCTCATAATGTTCAAACTCATCTATAAGAGAAGTGAGGTAATTTTTATCTTCAAACTTAAAACTCTCTAGGTCAAAATCTTTAAAAACATCTTGCTTCATTGTTACTAATTCACGCGACATAAAAGCACTCTCTTTGCTCTCTAAGAGCTTCTTTTGAATATTTGCTGTTCCTGCATTCTCTATATCTGCATAGATATTCTCTAAAGTGTGGTACTTGTTTATAAGCTTAGATGCACCAACTTTACCAATCCCCTTTACACCTGGAATATTGTCTGAACTGTCTCCTAAAATAGCTTGAAAGTTTATGAAATCTTTAGGGTAAACTCCAAACTTCTCAAAACAATCTTTTTCAGTTATCTCTTTTTGTTTGATTGAGTCATACATTACTACATGTCCATTGTCAATCATCTGATACAAATCTTTGTCATGCGAGACAATACGAACTTTTAACCCTTGTTCTTTTCCATATTTAGCTAAAGTTGCAATAATATCATCTGCCTCATACCCATCTTTTGCCAAGTGTGCAAAGCCCATCTCTCGTATCCACTCAATAGCAATAGGGAGTTGTTTTCTTAAATCTTCAGGTGCTTCATCACGGTTGGCTTTATACTCTGGATAAATCTCATTTCTAAATGTATTACCTTTTGAGTCGAGTGCAAAGACAATATAGTCTGTCTTATGGTCACGATGAAGTGAGTCGATGAGGTTAATAAATCCTGTTAATAATCCTGTTGGAAACCCATCAGAGTTTCTAAGTGGAGGGAGTGCAAAGTAGGAGCGAAAGAAAAATCCAAATGTATCTATAATTGTTAATGTTTTCAAAGTAGTTGCCTATTAGTTTTATAAAAGGGATTTTATCTAAATATGCGTTATATTTTAATTCAGTAGCTAAAAGAGTAAAAATTAAATAGTAATTATTATAATAATTTTATATTAAAATAGTATAATATTATATTAATAAATATTTAAGGTAGTAATTCATGAATAGATTGCATGACCCATATTTGAATAGTGTAAAACGAACCTTTGAAGAGGAGAGGATAAAAAAACGAAAAAATATAAAGCAGAGAGAGGAGTTAACAAAATCTAAGAGTTTTTTA
>JALSQJ010000116.1 GCA_026985495.1 Campylobacteraceae bacterium | reverse complement strand
ACCACTCTAGCCTCTTTATGCCTTATATCAATAAGATAGAAGAGCTAGTAGGCGAAAAATATGCTTACGAAAATGCCAATTCAGCTTCATACCGTGTCATTGCCGACCACTTGCGTTCATGTTCATTTCTTTTAGCCCAAGGGGTAAACTTTGACAAAGAGGGACGAGGTTATGTGCTAAGACGGATTATGCGTCGTGCCATTCGCCATGGGTACTTACTTGGACTTCGTGAGCCATTTATGCACAAAATGGTCGATACCTTAGTCGCAACGATGGGAGAGCAATATACTTACTTAGGTGAAAGAGCCGAAAGTATTAAAGCCTCTATGAAACTTGAAGAGGAGCGTTTCTTTAAGACAATTGAAGATGGGATTAAACTCTTTACAGCCCAACTTGAAAAAACAACCGACAGATTTGATGGAGAAGTCGCCTTTAAACTATACGACACCTATGGTTTCCCTCTTGACCTCACCGAAGATATGTTAAGAGAGAAAAACATAAAACTAGACATTGACGCATTTAACGCTAAAATGGAAGCTCAAAAAGCCAAATCTAAAGCAGGTTGGAAAGGGACAGGAGATGCTATCGCTACAGGTGATTTCAAAGAGATAAAAGAGAATTTTGGAGTTAATGAGTTTATAGGATATGAAAATAGAGTATCAAAAGCAACTGTTCTTGCACTGCTTGATGAGAACTTTAAAAGAGTAGATGAGATTAATGGCAGAGGTTGGGTATATTTGAGTAATACACCATTTTATGCAGAGTCTGGTGGTCAAGTAGGCGACACAGGAGTTTTAGATTTTAATGATGAACGCCCTACTATTAAAGTACTAAACACCAAAAAATTCCTAGAGATGAATCTTTCTGAAGTAGAAGGTTCAATTAAAGTTTGTGACCAAGTAGAGGCAATAGTTCACAATAGACGAACAGAAATAGAACGCCACCACTCAGCTACCCACCTACTCCATGCAGGGTTACGCAATATTTTAGGTGACCACATCGCCCAAGCAGGTTCACTCAATGATGACAAACGACTACGTTTTGACTTCTCACACCCAAAAGCTGTAACAAGTGAAGAGTTAGAGCAAGTAGAAGCATGGGTCAATGAGAAAATCAGCCGTGCCATTGCTAGAAAAACAGAGATAATGTCCGTAGATGATGCCAAAAAAGCAGGTGCAATGGCTCTTTTTGGTGAAAAATATGGCGAAAAAGTCCGTGTGGTTAGCATGGGCGATGCCTCGGTTGAGCTTTGTGGAGGAACACATGTAAACAACCTTTCAGAGATTGGACTCTTTATGATTACCAAAGAGTCAGGGGTAAGTGCTGGAGTTAGACGAATTGAAGCTGTTTGTAGTAAATCGGCTATTGCCGAAGTAAATGCTTTACGAGAGAGCATGAATGAACTAAAAACTGAACTTAAAAACCAAAACCCTCTAGCAGGAGTTAGCAAACTCAAAGAGGAGATAAAAAAATTAAAATCAGAATTAAAAACAGCTCTAAACTCAACAAAAAAGGAGCTAACAGCAACAGAGCTTAAAGGGGCAATGGTTATTGTAGATGAAGTAGAATCTGGTGATATTAAAGAGCTAATAGATGAAGCGAAAAACAAGTACCCAAGTTTAGCCATTATGCTTTTTCAGAAAAAAGGCGATAAAGTAATGATAGCTTGTGGCATTAAAGAGTGTAGTGTAAAAGCTGGTGATTGGATTAAGAACATTGCTCCAATTCTTGGTGGTGGGGGTGGTGGTCGCCCTGACTTTGCACAAGCTGGTGGAAAAGATGCTTCTAAGATTGGTGAAGCAAAAGAAGAGGCACTAAACTACCTCAAAAAAAACCTATAATATTAAAAGGTGTAGCCCTTTGTCTCTACACCTTAACCTCTTAAGCATATTTACGAATAGCACTATTTGAGATAGTTTTAAGCTGAACATACCAATCTTCTGAAAAGCTATCATCAATTAACTCATCTAAACTAATCTCTAAACCTAGATTTGTAAACTTTACTTCATACAGATGCTCTTCAGGTATATCTAGTACCTCCAGACAATACTCCTCAGCATAATACTCATCGTTTAAATCACTTAAACTGCCTTCATAATCAATATTTCTTTTTGAAATAAGAAAAAATTCCTCCATTTTGAACTCCTTTAAAATATCTCCACCACTATTTTAATATAAAATAAGTACATTTTAATAACAAATTAACTAAAATTCAAAAAATTTTTTAATTTTTTTTTAAAATATGTTATTAATTATATAAAAAATAATAGTCTCCAATCGTATATATCTTATTATATTATAAAAAGTTCCTATTCATAATTTTTTATTAAAAAATTAAAATTATTTAAAAAATAACTTTAATTTAAGTTTTATAGAGTGCTAAATTAAGCTAAATTTGTTATAGTCTTAAAAATTTATAAATAGGACAATTTTGGTATGAAACAAACGTTAACTGAACTCTTTGGGACATATGCACATGAGATAATATTCTTGCATGTATTCTCTGCCTTTATCTGGGTAGGTGGCATGATTGCCATTCGATTTGCTGTCCACCCAAGCTTACAACTTATAGAAGAGCCAAAAATTAAACTAGGTCGAACCCTATCTATTGTGGGTAGATTTTTCAATATTGTCATTCCGTTTATTACCCTACTAATTATAACAGCTGTTTTAATGGCTGTAGGTTTAGGATTTAGGGCAGCTGCTATTGATGTCAATGGTAATGTTATCTCTGATATTGCTATGCATACCTATAATATTGTTCATATTAAAGAGGTTATTTGGATAGTTATGACTATGAATTTTACATGGATGTATATAAAAAGAAGAAAAGCTCAAAAACTCTTTGATAATGGTGATTTAACATCAGCAAAAGATACTATAGCCCTGCTTCCAAAACTCTTACTACCTATTAATATTATTCTAGGAGTAGTTGCACTTTGGTTAGGAATAACACTTAGAGGTTTTTAACTTAAGCTAAATTTGTTATATTTCCA
>JALSQJ010000115.1 GCA_026985495.1 Campylobacteraceae bacterium | reverse complement strand
TACATACATGGGAAGAGAAGATTATTAACTCAAAAGTAAGAGAGGTTGTTCGTGATGTTATTGGTAAATATGCAGCAGAAAAACTTCCAGAGATGAGAAATGAGATAGCTTCAAGTATTCAAACCAAAGTAACTGACAAAATTCAATCATTAGAGGGAAAACCTGTTCTTTTATCTTCTGTAGAGCTTAGAAATATTGTTTTACCACCTAAAATTAGAGAAAAAATTGAGCAACTTCAAGCTGAAAAACAGAATGTTAACATTGCAGAGCAACAGAAAGAACGTGCTAAACAAGAGGCACAAAAAAATGCAGAGATTGCACGTGGAGAGGCCGAAAGAAATAGAATTGTAGCTCAAGGTCAAGCTGATAAAATTCGTATTGAAGCAGAAGAACAAGCCAAAGCAAACAGACTTATTTCAAACTCATTAACCCCTGAACTACTTCAATTGGAGCAGATTAAAACCCAAGGGAAATTTAACGAAGCACTTAAAGTAAACAAAGATGCTAAAATTTTCTTAACTCCTGGTGGTGCTGTTCCTAACATTTGGGTCGATACCAAAGGTCAAACACAAAGAGCTGTTTCAGTACAACAATAATTTTTTAATTAACTTTAACGGTGCATTAAAATGACACCCTACCAACCGTAGGGTACAATTCATTGCACCAACATTTCCATACGGAGAAAACCCACATGCAAATTAATTGGCAAAAAACCCCCCTTATCCCTGCAATTGCTCAAGATTTTGAGACAAACGAAATCCTTATGTTAGCTTACATGAATGAAGAGGCGTACAACTTAACACTAAGTACAGGTTATGCTCACTACTTTTCACGCTCTAAACAACGTATTTGGAAAAAAGGCGAAAGTTCTAATCATACCCAAGAGATTAAAGATATATTACTTGATTGTGATGCAGACACTTTAGTTTTAAAAATAAAGCAAAATGGTGTTGCGTGTCATACAGGAACTAAAAGTTGTTTTTTTACCTCTGTAACCCAAAACAGAAGAGTTCTTGAAAAAGAGGTCGATACTGATGCTATGTATGGTGTAGTCGATACCCTTTATCATACAATTTTAGAGCGTAAAAACTCCAATGATACTAAAAAGTCTTGGACTAAAAAACTGCTCAATGATAAAACTTTAATGTTAAGCAAAATTCGTGAAGAGGCAGATGAGGTGTGTGTAGCGATAGATGAAGAGTCAGATAAACAGGTTATCTATGAGAGTGCTGATTTACTATATCATACTTTAGTTGGACTAGGATACAGAGATATATCTCCAGATAGAGTTAAACAAGAGTTGGCACGGCGTTTTGGAATCTCTGGAATTACGGAAAAAGAGCAAAGAAAAAAATAAACATTAAAAATAAATATTTTATTTTTATCTATAATTAACAACAATAAAAACATATCATGTTCGAAAAACAGAACATGACTGTATCATATCTACTTAACTCCCATAAAATAATACTTTAAACTAGATTTTAAAAACTATTTTTATTATAATAAAGTACTTAATATATTTAAAAGGGATAAATCATGAAGAGAATTATAACTATATTTTTTTTACTAATAACATTTAACTTCTTACTTTTAGCAGAAACTGTTTTGTCTATAGGTGAACGTCCTAAAACTCAAATTGATTATATGGATAAAAATGATATAAAAGATACTACACATATTAAACAAGATACCACCCCTTTTACTAAATTTATTACATCAACCATGAGTAATGAAGAGCAACTTGAATATGATAGAGAATATAATGAAAAATTCTTCTCTCCATGGTTTCAAGGCTCTATCAATCTTAGCATAGGTCAAAGAACATGGCAGTTTAAATATGCAAAAGAGAGAACTTACAGAAGTGATGGAGAACTTATACCAAAAACATGGTACAACTATGTTATTTCAAATTCAAATTTTAAAAATTCAGATAGCCTAAATATTCCTGCTATTACCATTCGTCACACCGATTTACGTCTTTTTCCAAGTAGTAGAGGTATATACTATGACCCAACACGTGCAGGAGAGGGTTTCCCTTTTGACTACAATCAAAACTCATCAGTACATATTAACACCCCTATTATAATTTCTCACTACTCAAAAGATAAGCTATGGGTATATGCACAAACAGCATTTGCTTCTGGTTGGATAAAAACAGAAGATATTGCTTTTGTAAATAGCAGTTTTCAAGAGCAGTTTAAAAATGGAAACTATGCCATAACTGTTAGAGATAATCTAAAACTTTCAGATGAAAATGGAGAGATATCTTTAGTAAAAATGGGTAGTATATTTCCTATTGACCCTAAAACAAAAAAATATCTAATTGCAAAAAAAGATGAAAAAGGTTTTGCACGAATTGAAAAAGTAACTGTAAATGATATTGATATTATCTCTCCTAAACCTATTAAGTTTAACCAATTTAACTTAGCTTATATTAGCAAACAACTTGTAGGTGAACCTTATGGTTGGGGAGGAAAAGAGAAGTGTCGTGACTGCTCTGCTCTTACTCGTGATTTCTTTGCTCCTTTTGGAGTATATCTACCAAGGAACTCTCGACAACAAGCAAAAAATGGAGCTGAATTTATCTCTATTAGTGGTCTTGATGAGAAGAGTAAAAAAGAGACTATTCTAAGTTATGCTAAACCATTTCGCTCCTTACTCTTTGTCCCTGGTCATATTATGCTCTATTTGGGTCAAAAAAATGGAGAACCTATTATTCTACACAACTATTGGGGAGTTAGACTCAACGATGGAAGTAAAAAAGTAATGGGTAGAGCCATTATTACCACCACAAAACCAGGTGCTGAGTTAAAAGATATACGAAAAAGAAGTATGCTTATTAATACTTTGACAGGAATTGTAAACTTTTAAAACTCATAAGCTCCAAAATCATCATCTTCATAAACCTTTTTGTTTTTCTCTTTAAGTGTGGAAATGTACTTAGAGAGCTTCTCAATATCATCATCATTTAACGATTGTGCAAATGAGATCATAA
>JALSQJ010000114.1 GCA_026985495.1 Campylobacteraceae bacterium | reverse complement strand
CTCTCTAAAAACTCCTCAACACCAATAGATTTCTCCAAAACGATATCAAGTGCTACCCCTTGGTCTTGTTTTGCATTTTTAGAGATGCGAGAGAGTCCTTTTTTATCATGATAGGCTATCTCTATGTTACGCTCTTTAGCAATCTTTTGCATCGTTTTAATTTGTGAATTTAACCTATTTGAGTCTGCAAAGTGTAATTTATATATTACAATACTCTCATCTTCTAAGGCTTCTAAGACAGCATTACGACCATAAATCGTAATAATTTTGTCAAAGAAAGCTCTTTTTGCTAAATACTCTGCTGAATCACTCTGCACTATTTTTCGCCATTCCAAGCGATACTTTGTCTGCCATCTTCATCAAAAGATACAGAAGGCATTCCCATAATATTAAACCCTGCATCAACATAGTGAACCTCACCTGTAACACTAGCACTAAGGTCAGATAGTAGATACATTCCAGAGTTACCTACATCTTGAATTGTTACGTTCTTTTTAAGAGGTGCATGAGCTGCATTCCATTTAAGCATGAAACCAAACTCACCAATTCCAGCTGCAGCTAAAGTTTTAATAGGACCTGCACTAATGGCATTGACACGAATACCATCACGTCCTAAATCTTCTGCTAAATATCTAGTAGTCATCTCTAAAGCTGCTTTTGCTACTCCCATAAGATTGTAGTTTGGAATATATTTTACACCACCATAATATGAAAGTGTTAATACCGATGAATTATTAGATAAGATAGGTTTTAACTCTCTAACTATTTCAATTAAAGAGTAAACCGAAATATCCATTGCAATATCAAATGCATCTTTTGAAATCTCATAAAAACGACCTGTTAGCCCCTCTTTGGGTGCAAAAGCGATAGAGTGAACAATAAAGTCAATTTGACCCATATCTTTTTCAAGAGACTCTTTTAATGCTTTAATCTCTTCTGGTTTAGAGACATCACAAGGGTAGAATTTATCTGCACACCCTAAATCTTCTGCAACTGGTGCTAATTTTTTCTCAAAACGCTCATTTAAAAATGTAATGGCAACCTCTGCCCCCTGCTCTCTACACGCTTGTGCAATTCCATAAGCTATCGACTTTTTGTTTGCAATACCAAGGATAACACCTTTTTTGCCTTTCATAATCATCTAATTATCTCCAATAGTAAATTAATGGCGTATTTTATCACGATTGAGATAGAATATACGTTAAAACCTGAGTTCGACGGAATATCATAGCCACAAAAGTCTAAAAATAGGTAAGGTTTCTAAAATTAAATTTGTAGGACTAGCCGTAGCTAATTCAAGAATTTTATTTAGGAAAGATTGCCTATTTTTAGACTTCCCTTTGGGTTTTATGAGGTTTTCCATATGCTTAGACACATTTTTTTGAATTAACCAGTTAGTCCTGCAAAAATGCGACATTTCCTATGAAAAACCTCGTAAAATTGTGACTATGATATTCCGTCGAACTCAGGTTTAAAATAAAAAATCTAAAAAGAAGAGATGATATGAAAAAAATATTAATTATTAACACAGGTGGTACTTTTAATAAAAGATATAACTCTATTACTGGAGAGTTAGAGATTGAACCTACAGGAGTGGCGTTAAAGGAGATATCAAAGCATTGGCTCTGCTCTCTTGAAATTCTCAATATTATTGGGAAAGATAGTCTTGATATGACCCAACAAGATAGGGAAATTATCGTAAATACAATAAAAGAGGCTACCCAAAAGCATATTATTATTGTACATGGTACAGATACCATAGACCAAACAGCCAAAGTGATTGATGAAGCCAATTTAAATAGAAATATAGTTCTAACAGGAGCCATGGTTCCATTCTCTATAAATCCCATAGAATCAACATCTAATTTATGTTCAGCCTATGGTTTCATTGAAAATTTAAAAAAAGGAGGAGTGTTTATCTCAATGAATGGGATAATAAAAGATTACAAAAGAGTTATTAAAAACAAAGAAAAAGGATATTTTGAAGAATCAAAATAGTAACCCTTAAGTAATCTTAGTACAACGACATATTAAAAAGATATTCTTAATATATGATGACTTTAGACAGTTTTAGAGAACATCCAAAAGGATGCAATACTAATTCAGGAAATAGGGGGAGAGCTAAAGCATCACCTATATGTCGTTGAGTTCAAATTATAATAGATTATTCCTTAAAGAAACATAAAAATCCACTAAAAAAAACATATATAAACAAATTCTTTTCTGTTACTACTATACAAAGTAAAAAATAGTAATTAAAATATGTGATTTATAGATTTTTCATTTTATACTACTAATATTATATTTTAACCTCCTATTAGCTATAATCCACCCCTAACTATTAATATTGAGAGAACCCAATGCAAGATAACCCTTCTTTATACAACAAACTATATATTCCCACACCAAGCCCACACGACCCAGATAACAATGGTCATTTTGGAAAATCTGATGATAAACATAGATATGGTGGGCGTTTTGTTCCTGAAACACTTATGCCTGCACTTGAACAACTAAGAATAGACTATGAAGCTGTACGATTTGATGAAGATTTTTGGAAAGAGGTTGACTACTACTACAAAAACTATGTTGGTCGCCCATCTTCTCTCTATTTTGCAGAGAACCTATCCAAAGAGCTAAATGCCAAAATCTATCTAAAACGAGAAGACCTTAACCATACAGGAGCACATAAGATTAACCACTGTATTGCTCAAGCTGTTTTAGCTAAACGTTTAGGGAAGAAAAAGGTAATTGCTGAAACAGGTGCAGGTCAACATGGTGTTGCTACTGCTACAGTGGCTGCTCTTTTTGGTTTAGAGTGTGAAGTCTTCATGGGAGCAAAAGATGTAAAACGTCAAGAGCTGAATGTTTTTCGTATGAAACTACTTGGAGCTAAGGTTCATGCCGTTGAGTCTGGAAGCCGAAGTTTAAAAGATGCTATGAATGATGCTATCCGTCACTGGGTGACCAATGCTCGTGATACTTACTATGTTATAGGAACAGTCGCTGGTCCTCACCCCTACCC
>JALSQJ010000113.1 GCA_026985495.1 Campylobacteraceae bacterium | reverse complement strand
CTAGAGTTAGTTAAAAGTATTATCGCTATTGGGAAACAGTTTAATTATAAAATTATTATTGAAGGTGTTGAGACTGAAGAGCAGAGAAAACAACTAATGAAATTAGATTTGCATATCTATTACCAAGGTTACTTATATAGCAAAGCCATACCTGCTAAAGAGTTTGAACAGAAGTTTTTAACATTTATCTATCACATTTAAGGAGGAGAAGATGAGAGCTATTAAACGAGCTATTATTGTACTACTAACAGCAACTATTTCGCTTTTTTCAGTAGTCTATACAAACAACGATTACAAGAGTGATTTTATTGAAGTAAATAGAGGAGTTGTAGGTAATAACAATTATCTACTGAACCATTTAACACAATTACAAAATATCTATAATAAAAATCAAAATAGAGCCTTATGGCTCTCAAATCAGAAGATTAGAGGGGAAAAAGTGATGCAACTACTCTCCTCTATACAAAGAGATGTAACTCTTGACCCAAGAAGTAGCATACATAGAGTAGCTAAAGAGATTAAACAAGATTTAGAGCAGAGTCATACCAATATCTCTTTGGTTCAACTTGAATTAAAACTAACATCTCTCTATTATGACTTTTTACAACATACCATTTATGGAGAGATAGATTGGAAAAAATTTGACAGTTTTCTTTTAGCCAATCAGGACAAAGGTATCAATATGCAATGGGTTAGATATCCTCTATATTTTGATATTATAAAGTTTATCTCACAAGATAATGTTATACAAACCATAAAACAGGTAACTCCAAAAAGTTATCACTATAAAGATTTAATCTCAGTTCTATATAGACTCTACAAAGTTAAGTGGCAAGGAGGTTGGGGAAAACTTCCACCATTTAAGTCATTAAAAAAAGGAGAATCTAGCCCAATAGTCGTAAAACTTAGAAGACGACTTCTACTATCTGGTGACTACAGAGGTTGCTCTGCAAATCTTTTAAGTTCTAAGTTTGACAGCTGTCTTGAGAGAGCTGTTAAAAATTTTCAGAGACGACACGCTATTAGAGCTGATGGAAGAGTAGGAAGAGGGACACAGAGGCTTCTTAATATTCCTGTAGAGAGTGTAATAGATAGAGTTCTTTTAAATATAGATAGAATAAAATGGCTACCACGCAATATAATGGAGCGTCATATTGTAGTGAATATTCCTGAATATATGTTGCACTATTATGAAAACAATATAGAGAAAAAACAGCTTCGAGTAATTGTTGGAGACCCTAAACACCCTACCCCTATTTTTAGTGACACCCTCTCTTACATAACCCTTAATCCCTACTGGAAAATCCCTCCAAATATTATTAAAAAAGAGGTTGTTCCAGAGATGATAAAAAATTCAAACTATATGAGAAAGCATAGACTTGAAGCTCATGAGACATGGGAAGAGAACTCTACTATAGTCTCTTTAAAAGGCTTCAACTGGAGAGAGTATCTACATAGTGATAAAAAGTTTCCCTATAGAATTATGCAACCACCAGGAGATAGTAATGCTTTAGGTAGAGTCAAATTTAAATTTCCAAATAAGTTTTCAGTATATCTACATGATACACCAACAAAGCACCTTTTTAAGAAAAAGAGAAGAGCCTTTTCACATGGTTGTATTCGACTCTCTAACCCATTCTCACTACTGGAGAGTTTATCAAGAATTGAGCCAAATATAGACTCTGTTATGGTTAAAAAGATACTTAAAAGTAAAAAGAAAAAAGAGGTTGACTTAACAAAAGATCTACCTATTCATTTAGTCTATTTAACTACATGGACAGACAAAAAAGGAGAACTAATATTTGGAGATGATATTTATCAATATGATAGGTATCAAGAGAGGGTTATACGATAACGATAATGTAACCAGTAAAAATACACAAAAACAAAAAAAAATTTATTCCTAAATGCTAAAATACAAAGAAGAAAAAATCAGACTTTAAAACAAAAGTTGTATTGAAACTATTAGAGAGTAAAAAAACTTTAAATGAGATAGCTAGTAAATATGAGTTGTTTACTAACTAATCAAAATAGCCTTTTGTCCCATAACAATAGAGGCTATAACTAAATCATTCTTTTTTGCATCTGGAGTATTTACTTGATTATTTAAAAAATC
Organism: Campylobacteraceae bacterium; assembly: GCA_026985495.1. GTDB lineage: Bacteria > Campylobacterota > Campylobacteria > Campylobacterales > Sulfurovaceae > UBA1140. The sequence goes on along the minus strand of JALSQJ010000113.1, from coordinate 914 downwards.
AATAAACATTTTTTTGATTTTATCAATGCTTTTATTTTTGATTATAAAAGCGAAAAAAAGGTGCTTATATGCTTTTTATTTCCAAAATTTATAACTATTTGAATATAAGCAATAAAATGATACAATCACATAAATTTTAACAATGGAGCAATAAAAAAATGAATAGAATTAAACTTTCTTTAACCCTAATAGGGACACTATTTCTAACAAATTCACTCTCAGCTATTGAGATGACCGACTATAAAGTAATTGAGGGTAGCTATCAAGAGGCGTACATCAACGGTGCATTAACCGTAAAAGATGGAAATCAAGACCAAACAAGCTACAATGCACATGCAGATGCAAGTTTTAAGACCATACACACCTCTGCACCCTACTCTTGGGGTTTAAATGGTACTGCCAATAGTGATTTTTCAAAAGGTTCAACCAAAGGAGATAAATCTGAAGATAGTTATGATACCTATCTAAAAGGTAATTTTGATAAATATATTAATAATGATGATACTATTTTTATCTATGGTTCTGGAGATTTAGGTTATAGAAAACAGGTAACAGCAGATAAAGCAGATGACCTATTTAGCAAAGTTGGAGCAGGAGCAGGATATGGTAGAATGTATGATGCGACACCACTTGCTGTAGCAATACGAATTGTAGAAGATTTAAAAAGTTATAAAATAATCAAAAAACCAGTATCCGATGCAGGAATGATAGCTTTAGCAAAAGTTATTGACCTAAGAGAAGAGTATAAAAGTAAATATGGTCTAAACGATTATAAAAAGTATTGGTATTCTGATATGGAAAAAGCTTTAAAATCGGCAGGAGTAATCGGAGAAAGTGGTGTAGGGACATTTGGTATTGTAAGAATTAATGAGATTATAGATTTAGAAAAAATTTCAGGTAGATTCCATGGTTGG
>JALSQJ010000112.1 GCA_026985495.1 Campylobacteraceae bacterium | reverse complement strand
TCGCGTAAAATATTTTCTAATATAGCTCTCTGAATGGGGTACAAAACATCTTGCACAGTTTTGATGAATAGCATCTTCACTTATATATCTGCTCCCATCTTTGGAGTTAATACTGCAAGTAGAGAAGAGAGTTTTCTCTTCTATCTGCTTGAAACCTTTATCTTTAAATCTAAAGTTAGGACAGGCACAAAAGTAGCAGTTTAATGCTTCATTGTCGTGACACTTTCTATTCTCTTGATACAATGGACAAAAATTAGGCTCTTTTTGAACCATATTATCAAACCTAAAGTACTCAATTAACTCCTCATCACTAAGGTGTGAAAGTTTCTCTATAATCTTTTTATGCTTCTCTCCATGCTCTTGAAACCATAACTCATAACTCATAATGCAACTCCTATAAATAGTAAAATCTCTACCCCTTCTAATGTAGCACCCAACACATCTCCGTTAATGAAACCAATTCTATTTTTAATTGTAAAAGATATGATTAGTGCTAACAGTAAACCAGCAAGTAGTAATAGTATAAAGTGGCTTAAAAGTAGTGTACCTAAGAGTGTATAGAGTAAAAAAGCTAAAATAACATAAGGTAAGGTTAATGCCTCTTTGAGTTGTGTTGCAAATGAAGAGCGAAAAGTATGCACTTTAAAGAGCATAAGCAGAGAGAGCCTTGAAATTGTAACAATAGCAATAAACTCAATTAGGTAGTTGTGTAGAAGTAGAAAAACAACTCCTGCTACTTTTAACAGTAGCATAGCCACAGAGTATAAAAGACCCATTGCCCCAATGGTAGGCTCTTTAATAATCATATAAGCATCTTTCCCCGAATGTTTAGCATAGATAGCATCTGCAACATCAATAATGGCTTCGGTATGTAAAAATCCATAAAATATCATATATAGTAGAGCTGAAATTAACGCTCCATACCACTTTAAATGTTCTAAATAGCCAAATATAATAACTGTTCCCAAGCCAAGTGTAATACCCACAAAAGGAAGAAAAAATAACATAAAAGCCAAAACATTAGTAGCCAAGAGATTATCAGTTACTTTAAATGATATAGGAAAGATAGTAAAGTAGGAAAATGAAAATTTAAACCCCAAATAGATGGGTAGTACTCTTTTTTTTAGCATAGCCAAAGTATAGCTAGAAAAGTTTGAAATATCTAGTTTTCATCATTAGTTAACCACTTATGTTGTGCATTTAATAAAAATAATATATAATTTAAATAACTAAAGCTAAAAAAGGATATTCTTTTGCAAGAGAGAAGAGATTATGAGTTGGAACTATTTCGACAAAAAGAGAGAATACATAAGCAGGAGATGAAGTCACTAAAACGACAGATATTTGTAACTAATCTAAAAGCATGGATAATTGGGTTAATATTGGTAGCTGAAATTATTTTTATTTTTAGTTTTTTAAAAAATAGTGGAGTGATACCAAGAGAGGAGTTGTCCTCAAATAGGATTGCAGTAATTCGCTATAACAAAGAGGTAACTGAAGATTTTACTACAAAAGTGATGGAGAAGATGGATAAAATTCGTGATGATGATGACTATAAATCTGTTCTTTTCATTATGGGGTCACCAGGAGGAAGCCCAACAGCAAGTGAAGAGCTTAGTGAGTATTTGAATGATTTTCAAAAAGATAAAAATATTACCATGTATGTGGACTCCATTGCAGCGAGTGGAGGGTACTATATTGCTTCATCAGTTAAACCTCTAATTGCCAATAAAAATGCAATTTTGGGTTCTATTGGGGTCATTATGCCTCACTATAACCTTGGAGAGTTGGCTAAAAAAGTTGGAGTAGAAGAGGACTTTATGGCAGCAGGAAAGTTTAAAAAACCAATTTCTATGTTTGCTAAGATTGATGATGAGAATAAAAAGTATATGACCGAACATCTTTTAACGCCAACCTATATGAACTTTGTAGAGTCAGTTGCTAAGAATAGAGGGTTAAAAAAAGAGGATATTCTAGCCGTAGCAGAGGGTAAGATATATATTGCTAACTCTCCAAAGATAAAAGGTATTTTAGTCGATAAAATCTCCTCTTTGTATCGTGTAAAAAAGGAGCTAAAAGAGCTATATGGTGATGATGTTGAGTTTATAAAGATAAGATTAGACAAAGAGCCATCTTTTTTTCCAAAGGTAAAAGTTGATTTAAATTTAGATACAGCTTTTTCTAATATTACTATGAAATAGTAAGTTTAAATATAATGTCCTACTTTCCTATGTTTTTAGATATGAATGAGCTAAAGGTTCTTGTTGTTGGTGGTGGGGTTATTGCTACTGAAAAACTTGAAAAACTCATTGAGTTTACCAAAGAGATAACTGTGATAGCACTAAGAGTAGATGAGGAGGCACAAGCCATTATAGACCAACATGCTTTGGTGTTGCACCAAAGAGCATATGAAGTTGGAGACATCAAAGGTTTCGATATCGTGATAGTCGCTACTGACACGCAAGTGTTACATAAAGAGATTTATGAAGAGAGTAGGGGTAGTAGAGTTTTGGTGAACTCGGTGGACAATAGAGCATATTGTGATTTTATTTTTCCGTCGTATGTAAAAAAAGAAGATTTGACCATAGCCTTCTCAACAGGAGGTGCATCACCTGCTTTTGCTAAACAGATACGTCAATATTTTGAAAATGTTATTCCTGATTCTGTAGGAGAGTTTTTACAAAATATGAAAAATCTGCGTAGAACAATACCTAAAGGCAAAGAGCGTATGGAGTATTTTGATAGTTTGGTAAGAGAATATTTTAAAAAAAGTTTTTAAATGTTACCACTTCGTTATTATTTAGGAGTACACTAGCGTTATGAAAAGTAAATCAGTAGAAATCGTTGTTATCGAAGATGAAGAGGATATTTTAGAATTACTTGAGTACCACTTGCAAAAAGCAGGGTATGAAACCATGGGCTTTCTCTCCACTCAAAATGTAGAACAGTTTTTAGAAGAAGAACAACCCTCTTTGATGATTGTTGACCGTAATCTTCCTGGTTGTGAAGGGTCTGAGTTTGTGGCAGAACTTAGAAAGTATGGTTGTACCA
>JALSQJ010000111.1 GCA_026985495.1 Campylobacteraceae bacterium | reverse complement strand
ATTGCCTCTTGAACACGTTGGGCTTGATGTGCTAAGACTACAGTAATATCATCTGATATTTTCAAAGAGGCATCAATCGCATGAGAGAGCATAGATTTACCAGATATGGTATGAAGTACTTTAGGGGTGGTTGATTTCATTCGGCTACCTTTTCCAGCAGCTAAAATAACAATACTAATAGACATATTATAGAACCTTTATTGTTTTAAAATTGAATTTAAAGAATTATATCTAATGAGAGTTACAGTACACTTTTAATATTATAAAAGAGTTAAAAAATATCTGTTAATTGTGGGGCAAATATTTATATTGCCCCAATAATTTATACTTCTCCTCGAATTTGATAGGTAATATCTCCTGCACCAAAGGCAGTAATTAAATCTTCACGATACTCTTGTATAATGTTATTATTTTGGATAATATGAACCACTCCATCTTTACGTGTAACTCTATCTGCCATGTGGAGTTTATAACGGCTAAATGCACCTTTTAGGTCAATATCTACTTCAAGTTCACCTGCTGACCATATTGGTAAAATGGTTAACTCATCAACCCCTTCAAAACACTCTACAAAAGCTTGTAAATTATCTAATGTACGGCTATATTTATGTGGTTGCCAGATTACATTTAGTCTATTAAAGCCTCTTAATTTTTGATATACTTTTAAGGATTGAAGTGTTGCTTTTATCTCTGTTGGGTGGTGTCCATAATCATCTATAACAACACAATTAGGTTGGTTTTGGATAATATCAAACCGTTTTTTTATTCCTCTATAGTTGAGTAGATTTGTTCGAATATCTTCTATCTTCTCTCCCATCTCTAACGCACCTAAAATTGCCAATGAGGCATCAAGTGCAATATGATAACCAAACCCAAACACTTCAAAATCTCCATACTCTTTTAGGCTAAATTTTGTATAGGGTTCTCCATTTACCAAAACAAACTCTATATTTTTCATATCTTTTGATGGGTAAAATTTAACAGCATCTATCTCTAGGGAGTTTAAAAACTCATCTTCTCCATTAATAACACGAACTTTTGCAAGATTTAAAAAGTTCCTATAGGCATTGTAAAATCGCTCTTCATCATACTCATAATACTCCATATGTTCAGGTTCAACATTGGTGACAATAGCCAAATGAGGATTAGAGTTCAAAAAGCTCTCATCACTCTCATCTGCTTCAAAGACTACTCTATTGTTGTCTGCATGTCGTACATTTGAGCCAAACTCTTTACTAATTGCTCCAATAAGTGCATTTGAATTGGGAATAATAGAGGCTAACATTGCAGAAGTGGTACTCTTTCCATGTGCTCCACCTACAGCATAGACCTCTTTATCTCCTAAAATAGAGATTAGAGACTCTTTTCTTGAGAGTAGTTCAATACCTAACTCTTTAGCTCTTTTATACTCTGGATTATTTGGACGAACAGCAGCAGAGTAGATAACTCTATCTACCCCTTCAACTGCATCTTCATGATGAGGTATTGTTATTTTTGCTCCAAAGTTTAAGGCTAAATCATCGGTAATCTCTGTCTGTTTAATATCTGACCCACTAATTTGATGACCATCATTTACTAAAAATTTAGCCAAAGCAGATAGACCAATCCCCCCAATTCCTATAAAGTGTATTCTCATTTTTATTTTTTCTCCTCTAAAACCTTTAACTCTTTTTTCCCAAGTTTTACATATTTAGCAAACATTTGAAGTAAAATATCTTTTGGTTGTACAAACTCTTGAATAAAAAAGGCTGTTGGACTATTTTCGTCAATGGTAGAGGTATCAGCTAGTTTTTCTAAGAAGTCATCTAAACTATGCCCTGCCATAACAGCACAGGCGTGTATCATCATGCTATCTTTTAGTTCATCATCATTTATGGTGTGGTAGAGTACTAAAAATATCTCTTTAGAACCTTTTTTATCATTTTCACTGTAGCGTTGAATACCATGTTCATAAATAGCTCTAGCTGTTGCTAACTCTTCTGGATTATCCATATTAAATTTTTTGTGTTCAGTTAAATACTCTGCCAAACGGTCAAAGGCAATGGTGACAATGAAGGTAAAAATATCATTTATCTCATCTTCAGGAGCTTCAATAGCAAGTTTACTCCCTAGAAGTTTATACCCTTTATCAATACTCTTTTCACTCTTCATCTCATCTTCAATCTTTTTTAGATTCTCTAAGAACCCCTCATCTTTTTTTAATGCTTCAATATCTATCTCTTGTTGTTTCACTCTATGCTCCTTTTTTATTTTATTTTTTTAGTGCTAATTTAATTCGTTCTAGGGCTTCTCTTGTTTTATCCTCTTCATAAACCAATGCCAATCTAACATATCCTCTACCTTGCCTCTCTCTTCCTAAAAATGAACCAGGGATTACTTTTAGATTGTAATCACGATATAGGCGTGTAGTAAACTCTATCTCATCATCTACCTCTAGCCAAATATAAAATGTAGCCTCTGGAGGAGTTATACCTAAAATCTCTTTAGCAATCTCAAAGTTTCTAATATATTTTGCTCTAAATTCATCAACATGCTCTTGGTCTGACCATGCAACAGCTGCTGCATGTTGAAGAGGAAGAGGAGAGGCACAACCAACATAGGTTCTGTAGGTCATATAGGCTTTTAAAATCTCTGCATCTCCTGCAATAAATCCACTTCGTAGCCCTGGTGCAGAGGAGCGTTTAGATACAGAGTTGATGACTAAAATATTTTTAAAATCATGGTTTCCTACCTCAATACTTGCATTGAGTAGAGATGGGAGGGGGGTATCTAAATAGAGGTCAATATAGCACTCATCATTTAGAAGTACAAAATTATAAGAGTGTGACATTTTTACCCACTTTTTAAGCTCTTCTAGTAGCATTACGGAAGAGGTAGGGTTATTGGGACTATTTAAAATAACAAAATCGCACTCTTTTAGAGCCTCTTCATCAATAGTAGGTTTAAAATTATTCTCTTTTTTCAACTCTAAATAGATAACTTTTGAGTCTGTTGCTTTAGCTGCTCCCTCATAGATTTGATAAAAAGGGTTAGGAAATGCCATAACAGAGTTCTCTTT
>JALSQJ010000110.1 GCA_026985495.1 Campylobacteraceae bacterium | reverse complement strand
TTTTAAAACTCTATAGGCTCTATAGACTCGATTATGGTCTATCTCTTTATAGTAGAGAGGTTTATCCTCTATAAACGAAGAGAAGCTACTTCTTATCAACAAAATATCCCTTAGCTGATAGATAGGCAATAAATTGGTCGAGTGCTTTTTCTGAACTCTTTTCAATAGCTTTTACTCTTAAATCATTGGCAATAATGGCAGTAGGGGCAATAGGGAACTCATAGCGACCAGTAGTAAAATGCTCTTCACGATGTTTCCCTTTAATAAATGTAAATTTTAGTCTCATTACAACTTGATACTGAACAACATAACCATTTTTATTATATTGTAAAGGAACAAATTTAACTCCTGCATATTGAACTCCTATCATAGAGTCAGCATCTCTTTTTCGTGTTACAATACTCTTTAAACGTGTCTGTAATGCACGATTAAGTCCATCTTTTGTAAGTACAGCATTCTCAGGGTCAGCAAGAGAGACATCAACATTAGTATAGACCCGTTCACCAATAACTTTTTTGGCAAATTGTGCAGAGGGGCGATAACCACATGCTGTTACGAGTAAAACTATAGATATAGAAAAGAGTAATTTATAAATGTCCATTGCGAATTATAACCGATTAAATGTTAAAATATACTCTCTATTAAATCATAACTTAATATTATATTTATTATAATCTACAAAAATAAAAAGGTTTATCATTATGAAAATAGTATTTAGCTTACTACTCCTATTAACCCTCTTCTCTAACGCTCAAGAGAAGATGTTTAAACTTCAAACTATTTTAGATAAAAATATAACAGCTCAACCAAAAGAGTCTATTATTTTTGATAAATATAGAGATGATGTTCTCTTTATTGTTTTTTTTGGACACAACTGTAAAGCGTGTCTAAAAGAGATACCAACTCTAAAAAAATTGGTAAATAAAGAGAAGTATAAACATCTAAAGATTTTAGCTTTTGATATTCATGGCTATAACAAAGAGGCTCTAAAAAAGTTTAAAAAAGAGCATAAAATCAACTACCCTCTTCTTACACGAGGTGACAATAGAGAGTTTATTAACTATATTAAAGTAAAAACTAAATGGAGAGGTACACTACCGTTTCTATTGGTATTTGATAAGAGTGGAGAGCCAAAATTAGCCCATAGTGGAGCTTTGTCTTTAGAGCAGTTTGATAAGATATATAATGGTCTAAATAATTAAACTCTCCAATCAATTTCCTCTTTTCCATGAGTTAATAGATAGTTATTTATTTGAGAGAATGGTCTGCTTCCGAAAAAACCCCTATAGGCTGAAAGAGGTGATGGGTGTGGTGCTTTTATAACAAGATGTTTTGTGACATCGATAGAGCTACCTCTCTTTTGAGCATACGCACCCCATAATACAAAGACTACATTTTGACACTCTTTGTTTACTACCTCTATAACTTTAGAGGTAAACTCCTCCCAACCTCTACCTATATGAGAGTTTGTTTTCCCTGCTTCAACTGTTAATACAGCATTTAGAAGTAATACCCCCTGCTCTGCCCAAGGTTGTAAATATGGGGTATGAAAATTATCTACCCCAACATCATCTTTTAACTCTCTATAGATATTTAGCAACGATTTAGGAATTGGTTTAACATTTGGCATTGCAGAGAAACATATTCCATGAGCATGACCTACTGTTGGGTATGGGTCTTGACCTAATATTACTACTTTTACTCTCTCTAATGGAGTAGAGTTTAGAGCATTAAACCAAAGAGAACGTTTAGGTAAAATAGTTTTTCCAATCGCCATCTCCTCTTCTAAAAAAGCATAAAGCTCTCTCATATAACTTTTTGAGAACTCATCTTTAAGATATCTATTCCATAGAGAGGTTGAGATTTTTAACTCTATTGCCTGTTTCATAATTTAAAAAAGCTACTTCACAACCAAATTAACCATCTTATTAGGTACTAAAATCTCTTTAACTACATTTTTACCCTCTAACCATTTAGGAATACTCTCTTTAGCCATAGTAATAATATCTTCTTTGGAAGCTCCAGCATCTACCTCTATCTCTGCTCTTCTTTTTCCATTTACAGCTACACCAAGAGTAATGGTGTCTTGCACAAAAACCTCTTCTAAAATCTCTATTTTACCTTGTAGGTTTTTAGAGTCAAAAAGCTCTTCTGAAAGCTCTGCACAAACATGAGGTATAATTGGTTCTAATAGATGAGTAATAATATATAACCCCTCACTCCACACATCTGCATTACTCTGTTTGTCTAGTGCATTAAGTGCCTCCATACAACTTGCAATCAAGGTGTTGAAAGCAAATGTCTTTTCATATACATCTACCGATTTTTTTAGAGCTTCATAGAGTTTTAATCTTGCTAACTTCTCCTCTTTATTTAAAGAGCTATGGTCAATTGTTGGCATAGAGTCTGTTGATACTTTGGTTCTTCTATCATAGAGCTTTTTAATAAATCTAAATGCACCCTCAACAGCTGAGTCATTCCACTCTAACTCTTTTTGTGGTGGGGCTGCAAAGAGAATAAAGAGTCTAGCTGTATCTGCTCCATATTTCTCTATGATAGAGTCAGGGTCAACAGTATTTCCTTTTGACTTTGACATTTTAGAACCGTCCATAAGAACCATTCCTTGTGTTAATAAGTTCTCAAATGGCTCTTTAATACTCTCTATAAATCCTAAATCTCTTAAAGCTTTAGTAAAAAACCTTGCATATAAAAGGTGTAAGATTGCATGTTCAATTCCACCTATATATTGGTCAACTCCTAGCCAATAGCTAACATCTTCTTTATCAATTCCACAAGAGTTCCATCTTTTAGGGTCGGTGGCATAACGGAATTGATACCAGCTTGACTCTATAAATGTATCTAGTGTATCTGTTTCTCGTTTTGCCTCTGCTCCACACTTTGGACAAGTACACTTTGACCAAGTTGGGTGATTTTCAAGAGGGTTTCCCTCTCCTGTTATCTCTACATCTTCAGGTAGTGCAATAGGTAAATTTTCAACCTTTTCAGGTACTAAACCACACTCTTTACAATGGACAAACGGAATAGGGGCACCCCAATAACGCTGACGACTTACTCCCCAATTTCGTAGCTTATAGTTAGTTGTCCCTTTTCCTAACTTTTTGGCTTCAAAGAGTTTAATTACTTCTGCTTTTGCTTTGCTGTTTTTAACTCCATTAAGTGTTTCAGAGTTAATAAGAGCTCCATCACCTGTGTAAACTTCGCCCTCTTTTCCACCATCTATTACATATTTTAAAGGTAAATTATATTGTGTTGCAAACTCAAAATCTCGTTCATCATGTGTGGGTACAGACATAACAGCTCCACCTCCATAAGAGGCAAGAACAAAGTTTGCAGTCCAAACTGGAATCTCCTCTCCTGTTAAAGGGTGAATAACCGTAATACCAAGGTCAAATCCAACTTTACCAGCTTTGGCTCTTTCAACTTCACTCATATTACTAATATTTTTAATCTCTTCAATTACATTAGAATCTAACAACTCATTTTTTATTAAGGCTTTTACAATAGCATGTTCAGGAGCTAAAGCAGTGTAGGTTACACCATATATAGTATCTGGTCTTGTTGTAAATACTTCAAACCCCTCAAATTTATTATCTAATTTTGTTTTTGAACTATCTGATAGATTAAAAGAGAACTCTAAACCTTGTGACTTACCAATCCAATTACTCTGCATTGACAAGACTTGTGAAGGCCATTTCCCCTCAAGAAGTTTTAAATCTTCTAACAACTCATCGGCATATTTTTTAATGTCAAGGTAGTACCCTGGCATCTCTTTGAGTTCAACCTCATTGTCACAACGCCAACAACAACCCTCTTCTACCTGCTCATTTGCTAGAACAGTGTGGCACTCTTCACACCAGTTAACTGTTGTTGACTCACGATAGAGAAGCTTCTGCTCAAACATCTTAATAATAAACTCTTGCTCCCACTTAGTGTAAAGCTCATCACAAGTTGCAAACTCTCGTGTTTTAGAGAATGAAAGCCCCAAAGAGTTTAGCTCTTTTCTCATGTAATCAATGTTGGAGTATGTCCAATCTTTAGGGTGTCTGCCATGCTTTATCGCTGCATTTTCAGCAGGCATTCCAAAAGCATCCCAACCAATTGGGTGCAGTACATTGTAGCCCTGTTTTCGGTAGTATCGTGCCATTGCATCACCAATACTATAATTTCTTACATGACCCATATGTAGCCGTCCACTTGGGAAAGGGAACATACTTAAAATATATTTTTTCTCTAAACTTTTATCATCTTTTGGCTCAAATGCTTGTTGCTCACTCCATTTTATCTGCCACTTTTTTTCTATTTTACTTGGATTGTAACCCATTGACTGCTCCATTAACTAAAATTGTGAGAATTATATCGTATTTATATAGAAAAAATATTGTATTTTTTCACATCACACTCTACTAATTTATCATAAAAAAAAACACTATTTGTAATATCTCAACTTAAAACTCTCTATTCATTTAAATTAATAATCTTTTGAAGAGAATTTAATAACCATTTCATCATCTACTTATTATAATAAGCTCAAAATTGGAACTTTGGAATATATAACTATGAAAATAAAAACGATACCCTCTTTAGCCATCTCGCTACTTCTGTTTACAGCTTGTAGCCAACAACAGATTTCTCCTCCTTCGGTAGATGAAGATAATAGTACTACCATACCTCTTGAACCACAAACTACAGAGAGTATAGATTTAACTGGTCATTTTGCAGGTAACTACAAACTTTTAGAGTTTATAGAGCAGATGCATACTCAACACAACTTTGACAAAAAGTATCTCTACAGCATCTTCTCTGATGCAAAAGATTTAAACCAGATAGTTGAGCCTTGTATCACTAAAAATGGTAAAAATGATTGTATCACAACTGTTAAACCTCAAGGTAAATGGGATAGATACCGAAATGGTGTGATTTATGAAGCAAATATTAACCGTGGTGTTGCTTTTTGGAATGAGCATGAGAATGCACTAAATAAAGCTTATCAAGTTTATGGTGTTCTACCTGAATTTATTATTGGTATTTTAGGAATAGAGACAGGTTATGGAAAATATTTTGGGGAAAAAAGAGTCATTGATATCTTAACCTCTAAAGCAATGTTGGGAGATAGACGAGAAGATTTTTATACCAAACAACTTGAAAAATTTTTAATCATGACTAGAGAAGCAAATTTAGACCCACTTGCACTAAAAGGTTCAAATGCAGGTGCAATGGGGTATGGTCAATTTATTGCTAGTTCCTACTTAACATTTGCTGTAGATTTCAATGAAGATGGAGTAACAGACTTATGGAATCCAGAAGATGCTATTGGCTCTATTGCGAACTATTTTGCTAAAAATGGTTGGGATAGTAGTATTAGAGAAGTTGCTGTTAGAGCTAAATATAGAGGCTATAGATTTAATAGACTTAAAACAGGCTATAAAACTAAATATTCTCAATATAAGTTACGAAAAAAGTATCATATAGTACCAAGAACACATCTTAGCTATAGAGGTCCTGTATCGTTGATTAAACTTCCAAAATATAGCTATGATGAACTCTGGATGGGTACACATAACTTTAGAGTCATTACCACCTATAACCATAGTAGTTTTTATGCAATGACTGTTTTCCAACTTGGTCAAGCTGTTAAAAATAGAAGATATGGAATATAGTAAGAGAGACTAAAACTCCTCTTTAATCTTTGCACTCTCTATCATAGAGATAATAAGAGTATAGATATTAGCAATAATTGCACCAATAACCAAACCTATAATAAGTCCAGTATGAGCATCTGTTTTACCAAATTCATAAATAAAAAATGCTGGTAAGAGATGTAAATCGGCGACTAAAGAACCTGCTAAAAGCTCAGCAGCAAGTAGCTTACGTACTCCTAACTTTAAAATAGTTGAGATAAAATTAATACTTGCAGCTGTAAAAAGGGCAATAGATGAGTCTTCAAAAAGAAATGAGACTGACGTTGTCAGACTCATTAGAGTAAAGAATATATAAAAAACTTTTCCCCAATCCATTACTACATGCTACCTTGTTCGTACATTGCACGCATCTTCTCTTTCTCTTTCTCACGTTTTGCTTTTTTAGCCTCTTGTTCTCTAAAACCTGTTACAGAAAAGTTCAACCACATTAAAATTGGTGATGCAACAAAAATAGATGAGTACGTACCAACAACAACACCTACTAAAAGTGTAAATGAGAACCCTTTAAGTGCCTCACCACCAAAAAGATAGAGTGTCAATACAACAAAAAATGTAGTTAATGAGGTAAGTGTAGTTCGAGAGAGTGTTCGTGTTACCGACTCATCAATAATCTCATCTAAATTAGTTGTTTTAATGCTCCTAATCCCCTCACGAATACGGTCAAAGACAATAACCGTATCGTTTAGGGAGTACCCTAAAATAGTTAAAATAGCTGCTAAAATAGGTAGATTTACATCTATTTGGAAAAGGGCTAATGCTCCAAGAGCAATAGTAACATCGTGTATAAGTGCCATAACTGAAGCCAAAGCAAAACGCCACTCAAATCTAAATGAGATGTAGGCTAAAATACCAATAATAGAGAGTAGCATTGCCATAAGACCTTGAGTACGGAGTTCATCTCCAACTGCTGGACCTACCATATCTACACCTCTTATTTTAAATGAACCTGTTCCATTTAAAAGATTACGAACCTCATCGGATAGGTCAACATCAACATCTTTAGAGGTGCTTTTTGTACGAATAGCAATCTCACTATCTGAACCAAAAAAAGTTACCGATGCAGTTGAATATGTTTTATTTTTAGATAGAACATCTCTTACTTTGTCAATAGGAGCTTTACCCTCATATTGAACTTGAACAATAGTTCCTCCTGCAAAGTCAATACCATAGTTTAGACCCTTTGTCATAAGAAGAGCCAATGATGCAATAATCATAAATGCTGAAAAAGCACCCACTTTTTTAGCACTCTTCATAAAGCCTATAATGGCTTGATTATGTTTAAATACTTCCATTATTTAGCCCCTTTCTCTTTTTTAATTCCAAACCAGAAGCCTAATCTGTTTTTGTCAATTTTAGGAAGTAGATATTGATATATACCATGTGTTCCTAAAATAGCTGTTAACATTGAGGCTAAAATACCAATACTAATAGTCAAAGAGAACCCTTTAATTGGTCCTGTACCATAAGCAAAGAGTACCACTGCTGCGATAAGTGTTGTAACATTTGCATCCCAAATAGCAGTAAATGCATTGTTGTACCCCTGCTCTATAGCTTTTGTAATGGAGCTTCCAGAGTGTAAAAGTTCACGAATACGCTCATTAATAATAACATTGGCATCAACAGCCATACCCACAGTAAGAACAATACCTGCCATACCAGGAAGAGTCAAGGTTGCCTCAAACATGGACATAATAGCTAAGATTAAAAAGAGGTTTGCAATAAGTGCTGTATTGGCAATAACTCCAGCTACTCCATAGTAGAGTACCATAAAAAGTACCACTAAGATAAAACCAACAGCTAGAGCAATAGAGGAGGCAACAATATTATCTTTACCAAGACTAGGTCCTACACTTCGCTTCTCTTCTACTTGAACAGGGGCTAGAAGTGAACCCGAACGTAAGGCAATAGCAATATCATTTGCCTCTTGTGGGGTAAAGTTACCTGTAATCTGAACATGACCTCCACCAATACGCTGAACAATATTTGGTGCAGTATATACCTCATTGTCTAACACAACAGCCATTCTCTTCCCTACCGATTTATCTGTAAAGTCAGCAAAAATTTTAGACCCCTGCCCATCTAATGAGAAGTTAATAAGAGGTCGATTTGTTTTTCGCTCATACCCTACCTTTGCATCAGTTAGCATTGAACCATCTAAGATTGGTACAGAGTATAAAAGATAACGCTTATCTTTATTGGTAACATCATTTAAGATAATATCTCCATACTGTTTTGCCTCTTCACCACTCATAGAGTAAACTCTATTTGCTCTCTCTTCATCAACAGCCATCATCTGAAGATGAGCAGCTTTAGCGATTAAGGCTCTAATACGTTGCTCCTCCTCAGCCGTTTTGACACCTGGAACTTCTACTAAAATCTTATCTGCACCCTGTTTTGCAACAGTTGGTTCTGCAAGTCCAAACATATTAAGACGGTTACGAATGGTATCTACAGCTTGGTCAATAGCATTTTTCTTAGTCTCTTCAGCCAATTTTGAACTCAATGTCATAGTGTATGACATTCCAGATTTATTAATGACAATACCTTTAAAGTCATCTTTTAAAAGCTTATCAACCTTTGTGACATCATCTTCATCTAAAAGTTCAAATGAGACTCTATCGCTATCAATTTTTAAATCATCAAAAACAATATCTTCATCTTCAAGTACATATTTAATACTTGTAGCTGTAGATTTCAGTTTTGATTCAAGTGCTACTTCTGTTTTAACAGAGAGTAGCATATGTAGTCCACCTTGTAGGTCAAGCCCCAAGGTAATTTTTTTGCCCTCTTCACTCTGAATTAAAGTTGGAATAGAGAAAACCACTCCAAAAATGAATGCAAAGAGAAAAATGACAACTCTATAGTTTAATGTTCCCATAAATTATATATCTACCTTTCTATTAACAAAAGCTTTGTCAAGCTTAACAATTGATGTATCGTTCAGTTTGATTTTGATAAAATCCTCTTCAACTTTTACTACTTCAGCGTGTAATCCACCTGTTGTAATGATTTTGTCACCTTTTGTTAGTGCGTTTAACATTTCAGCATGCTCTTTTTGCTGTTTTTGTTGAGGTCTAATGATTAAAAAGTAAAAAATACCAAATAGAAAAATAAGTGGCAGAAATTGTCCTAGTGATTGCATAAAGGAATCCTTTTGAGTTTATATAAAAAAATTAAAGCGTATTTTAACACTAACAATATAATACGAGGCTTTTTAATCTCCCTATTGAGTGCTGGAGCGATATACCTAGATTGGTTTGGGTTGGTCAACTATCTATTAAATACCATTTTAGGAATACTAACCCTCTATTATCTACTTCAAGCCGATAGAAGAGTATGGTTTTGGTTTGGTTTTTTCATGGCAACCCTTTGGTTTTGGTGGATTTCAATGAGCTTTGCAAACTATGGCTTTGCATGGGCTATTCCTATTGGTGTGATTATTACCTCTACTATTTTTGCCTCTATCTTTCTCTTTTTTGCCTCTATAGCTGAATATATAGGTAAAAAAAGTAACAAAGAGTATATGCCTTTAGCAATAAAAGCACTCTTTTTACTTCTCTTCTCCTATATTCACCCTTTAGGATTTGACTGGTACAAACCAGAGATGGTTTTTGTAAACTCCTATATTGGAATTGAGAAGTGGCAATTTGCACTCACTCTTTTTGCTATCTCCTTGAGTATATATAAGAGAAACCCTCTCTTTTTAATCTTAGCTATAGGTGCATACCCATACATTTCACATTTTAAAAAGATAGAGCCTCTAACTCAAAATATTGCACTAACTAACTTCCATATCAATGTTATTGATAAATGGAAACCAGAGCTTCAACAGCAACATATCAATAATGTTTTTCTAAAAATTGATAAAGCCATTCAAGATGGAAAGTCAATCGTTATTCTTCCTGAATCTATCTTTGCTCTTTTCCTAAACAGACAACCTCAATTGATGAAAGCTCTATATATTCGTTCTAAAGAGATAACCATTGTTTTAGGAGCATTATATATAGATAAGAATATACCTAGAAACTCTACCTATATATTTAAAGATGGGAACTATAGCATAGCAAATAAGGTCATTCTTGTTCCCTTTGGCGAAGCAAATCCTCTTCCAAAATGGATGGGAAGTTGGATAAATAGACTATTTTTTGATGGAGCTCCTGACTATGTTGGAGCAAAAAAGCCTATAGATTATGAGATAGATGGGAAAAGCTACCGAAATGCTATATGTTATGAGGCGTGTTCTGAACCCCTATATGTTGGAGAGCCTAAAAATATGATTGTCATCTCTAATAATGGTTGGGTTGTCCCCTCTATTGAACCAACTGAACAGAAGATACTACTACAATACTATAGCAAAAAGTATGGTACAACCATCTATCACTCAATTAATATGTCTGACTCCTATATTATTCAAAATGGAAATCTAATAAGAGTAGAAAAATGAGAATAAAAAAGTTTTTTTTAACCCCTCTAAAGGGCTATCAATATATATCAAAGATGTTACCTGCCTCTTGTCGTTACTACCCTACCTGTTCAGAGTATGCAAAGTGGCAATTTGAGTTAAATAGAGCCGACAAAGCACTATTTCAAACTACTCTTAGAATTTTACGTTGCAATCAACTTTTTGAGGGGGGTATTGACTATCCTATCGTAATATACCACAAACCTAAACTTATCAATTTAGTCCAAAATTGTCATATTAAGTATTGGATTATTCCTTATAGAAAAAAGTTATTTTATATTATAAAAAATTTCAATTATTAAAACGTAATTTTAACCATAATTGTGCAATAATCGTGTAAATTATTTACTAGGTAGAAAAATGTCCATTATCCTCACCTCACCTCTTGATATGCATCTTCATCTACGTGATGAAGAGATGCTTTCCACCGTTGCTCCTTTAAGTGCAAAAAGTTTTTCAGGTGCAATTATTATGCCTAATTTAGTTCCACCTATCTCAACAAAAGAGGCGTTACTCTCCTACAAAGAGCGTATTTTAAAAGCGTGTGGCAAGGAGAACTTTACCCCTTATATGACCCTATTTTTCAAACCTACTTACACCAAAGAGTTTTTAGAATCTATAAAAGATGACCTAGTAGCCATTAAACTCTATCCTGCAGGGATTACAACTAATTCAGAAGGGGGATTAAGTGGTTTTGATGTAGAGGAGTTACGCCCAACCCTTACAGCAATGAGTGAACTAAACATTCCACTCTGTATTCATGGAGAGACCAATGGTTTTGTAATGGACAGAGAAGCAGAATTTGTATCAATCTACGAAATGTTGGCTACCAACTTTCCAAAATTAAAAATTATTATGGAGCATATTACCACCAAAGAGAGTGTAGAGGCTTTAGATAGATTTGAAAACCTATATGCGACCATAACTCTTCATCATCTTCTTATTACACTTGATGATGTGGCAGGTGGTATGTTACAACCTCATCTCTTCTGTAAGCCTATTGCAAAACGACCAGAAGATAGAGAAGCTTTACGAAAAGTGGCACTAGAGGGTAATCCTAAAGTGATGTTTGGTTCAGACTCTGCCCCACACCCCCAACATGCAAAAGAGTCTTGTGGCTGTGCTGCAGGTGTATTTACTGCACCAATTGCACTGCAACTGCTAACTGAGTTGTTTGTAGAACACTCTACAGTTGAAAAGCTCCAAGCATTTGTCTCAGATAATGCAAGGAGGATATATAACCATATTAAAGTTCCGACTAAACGTGTTACCTTAGAAAAAGAACCGTTTATTGTCCCTACAAAATACGATAATGTAGTACCAATATTTGCAACCAAAACCATTAATTATAATATCATTAAGATTGAAAAAATAGGAGATAGATAATGATAGCAAATAGCATCGAAGATTTAATAGGCAATACCCCTTTAGTAAAACTAAACCAACTCTCTGAACGTTCAGGAGCTACTATTTTAGGAAAATGTGAATTTATGAATCCTACCTCATCAGTCAAAGATAGGATTGCAATGAATATGATAAACCAAGCCCTTGCATCTGGAGTTATTAATGAAAACTCTACTATTATTGAACCTACTTCAGGAAATACAGGGATAGGTTTAGCTGCTATCTGTGCTGCTAAGTCACTAAAACTTATTTTAACCATGCCTGAGTCTATGAGCATTGAGCGTCGTAAACTTCTTACCCATTTAGGTGCAAAAATTGTTCTAACATCTGCAGCAAAGGGTATGGACGGAGCTATCTCAAAAGCAGAAGAGTTAGCAAAAGAGATAGATGGTTATGTTTTGCAACAGTTTAACAACCCCAGT
>JALSQJ010000109.1 GCA_026985495.1 Campylobacteraceae bacterium | reverse complement strand
GCTACAGGAACAAGCGAAGAGATTAAGAAAAATCCAAATGTAATTAAATACTATTTAGGAGAGAATTTTCACTTTTAGTAGGTTTGATTAACTAACTCCATCTTGACAAAATTTTTTTAAATCTTTTCTCCACATACTTTGCACATATAAAAGAGTATACTTTCTCATCAAACAAGATACAAGGAATTAAAATGAGAAATTTTTTAAAAATAGCGTCAATCTTGACCATAGGTTTTTTCTTTACAGCATGTATAGGAGAAGGGGACTCTTCTGCTTCAGAGGGATTTAGTAAAAGTGGTAAAGCAGGTAGCTTAGATGTAACTTATAGCTCTCCTAAACCTTTGGTTGTAGGAAACAATAATATATCTGTAAAGATTTCAGAACATGGCAAAGTGGTTAAGGGTGCTAAAGTAGATTTTAAAATATTTATGCCAGAGATGCCTGGTATGCCGTATATGGAAGAGGTGCAAAACTTCAAATCTAATGGTGACATTTATAATGGTACAGTAAATTTCTCTATGGGTGGTACATGGCAAGTAAAAGTTTTTATAGAGAAAGATGGCAAGAAGTATAAATACTCCTCTTCTGTAATTATTTAATTATACGGTTGAAATTAATGAATTTTAAAACGCTTTTACTCTTTTTGCTTATTTCATACTCTCTTAAAGCAGAGAGAGTTCAAGAGGTTATTGATTATAGTATACAAAACAACTATCAACTACAAATTTTGCAAGAAGAGTCTGCTATTACTGACCGTGAGATTGAGATAGTTGGAGCTTGGGCTGACCCTATCTTGAGTGCAGGGATTAATGATGTGCAAGGTGTACGTCCATTGAGCCGAAATTTAGAAGCGATGCAAAATCAATTTGTGACATTTTCTCAAGCAATTCCTCTCAATAATCGTTTGGAGATTGCTTCTGATGTAGAGAGAGATAAACTCTTGGTTATTGAAGGAAAAAGAGAAATTTTAAAAGTCAATATCGCTTTTGGAGTACGTCAAGCTTTTATCGAGGCCCAATTTGCTAAAAAGAGTCTATCTATACTTGATGAGTATATCGCTTTTTTGCAGACACCTCTGGATTTATTGGTAGAGTTATCTGCTATTGAGAAAAACAGTGTCGAGAAGTATATTCAAACTGAACTCCTTCAAAAATCTTATCAACTTCAACGTGCTGTATGGTTACGAACGATAGAGGTGGCAAAAGAGCGTATTGAGTTGATTGGAAATATGAAGATAGACTCTTTTTCTGATGAGGTTGTTTTTGAAGATTATCAAAATCAATCACTTAAAGAGCTTTTGTCTATACTAGATAGCAATAGCCCAGAGCTTCATATGAGAGAATCTCTAAAAACCGTATCAAATCGAGCCATAGAGTTGGCACGAGCTAAAGAGCAGACCGACTTTACGGTTAGAGGTGGATACTATCAGCGTTTTGATAGAAATGATTATATCTCACTATCGGTCTCTTTTCCTCTCTATATTCATAATAAACAGTCCAATCAGAGGGTTCAAGCGATGAAAAAATCGAATATTGAAAATATCACTTATGAACAGACAAAAGTTCAGTTAGAGCAGGGTTTAAAGATAAGATTTTATGAGCTTAAATCTCTATATGATGAGTTAAAATTGCTAGAAGAGAGTAGGCTAAAGATTGACCGATTGATTGCCAATGCTAAATCTGAACTCTCTTTGGGTGGCTCATTGATTCACTATTATGAACTTTTTAGACAACGAGTAAATAATCGACTCTCCATTGCAAAGAAAGAGTTGGATATTGCTCTACATAAAAATCAGATAGAACAACTATTAGGAGTTTATAAGTGAAAAAAATATTAATCTTGTTATCTTTTTGTCTCTCTTTGGAGGCTGTGACAGTAGAGCAACTTTTTAATGTCAAAACGATTGAAGTAAAGAGTGAAAAAGTAGAGATAACTAAAGAGTATAATGGTTATGTCAAGATTGCCGATAATAAAATATATACGATTGCACTCACACAAGATGGTTTTATCAAAAACTTAACAGCTCCAAATATATATGATAAAGTAAAAAGAGGTAAAAAGCTTTTTGATTTTTATAGTCCTGATATCTATAAGGCACAGATAGAGCTTTTGAGTGCCAAGAAGTTTAGCCCTGCATTGGCTAAAAACTTGGAGACAAAATTGAAGCTCTATGATGTAACACCTCAAAATATCAAAATGATTAAGAGAAACAATAGAGCCTACAAATATCTACCCTTTTACTCTTCATATACAGGTATTGTAATTGACAAAAAGGTAACCGAAGGCTCTGCTGTAAAGCGTGGAATGGTTGTCTATAAAATTGCTGATTTATCCAAAGTATGGGTAGAGGGAAAGGCTTATGAAGCAGATAGAGCCTTTATTCAAAAAGGTCAAAAAGTAGAGATAACCTTTAATGGTTCTAAAAAGATATATCACGCAAAGATAGATTTTATCTATCCAGTAGTTGACCGTGTAAATAAAACGATTGATTTTAGAATAACATTAGCTAATAGAGATGGGAAAATTCAACCTAATGCTTATGCTACTATTAAAAATATAAAACCTCAAAAAGAGATATTGGTCTTACCGAATACTGCTGTTGTGACTAAAGGAGATAAACATTTAGTTTTTATTCCTAGCGAATATGAGGGGGAGTATAAGAGTAAATCCATCAAAGCCAAACGAATATCGGTAAATAAATTTGAGATTATTTCAGGTTTAAAAGAGGGAGATAGAGTTGTTAATAACTCTCTATTCTTATTAGATAGTGATATTGTAATTAATAGTAGTAATTAATTATTTGTTACAAAAAAGTCATGCTCTCTCTCTTTTGAAATGGTTGTAATATAGTAGGTGTAGAAATTAGAATTTTTTAACTATAATGAGAACAAATAAAAAATATTAGACATATAAGTCTAAAACAATGGAGTTTACATGCACGATTTACACTTAGCTACCACATGGGTAGGTTGGGTATCCTTGATAATTTTTCTTGTAGGATACTACTTTATTGCTACAGAAGATAAGTATCGGATTAACAAAGCTAAACCAGCACTCTTGGCTGGTAC
>JALSQJ010000108.1 GCA_026985495.1 Campylobacteraceae bacterium | reverse complement strand
TAAATCAACTCTTATGTTTATTGTTTTTGGTGGAGTAATTTTCTATGCCCTATCTTGGATTGTAGTCAATGTTGAGTCTTGGTGGCTTTGGGGGTTTGCTCTTCTATTCTCTCTTGCTATAGTTATTAATATTATATACCCTACTATTATTGCTCCTATTTTTAATAAGTTTACACCATTGGAAGAGGGTGAACTACGAACTGATATTGAGAAGATGATGGAGAGTGTAGGTCTAAAGAGTGATGGTGTATTCTCTTTAGATGCTTCAAAACGAGATAGTAGATTAAATGCCTATTTTGGAGGTCTTGGTAAGTCTAAAAGAGTGGTTCTTTTTGATACACTAATGGAGAAGTTAACCAACAAAGAGCTTTTAGCTGTATTGGGTCATGAGCTTGGTCATTTTAGTCATGGTGACATTTGGAAAAATATTGCCATGATGGGAGTGTTACTCTTTTTATCTTTTTTTATTTTAGGAAATCTTCCAACATCTCTCTTTTTTGAGATGGGAATTGAGCCAAATGCAGGGGTAGAGATAGCTATGATGATGCTACTTATTCCTCTTATCTCTTTTGTTTTTACCCCTATTATGAGTTATGTAAGTCGTCACAATGAGTACGCAGCTGATGAGTTTGGTAGCGAACTTGGAGGAAAAGAGAATTTGGTTTCAGCACTTATGAAATTGGTAGAAGAGAATAAATCATTTCCAAAATCTCACCCACTATTTGCCTTTTTTTACTATACTCACCCACCAGTGCTAGAGCGTCTAAAAGAGTTAGGTTATGATGCTTCAGCTGTTAATGAGATGGCACAAGGGCTACCTAAAGATGGAATTTTTACTTTTATAGATGATGAAGATAAAAGATAGTTTAAGTTGGGCAACAACTCAACTAGAAAAAGCTTGTGAACGCCCAAGATTTGAGGCTGAACTACTATTAGCCTATCATCTTAAAAAAGAGAGAACCTATCTACACGCTTTTGATGATAGTGAAGTAGAGAGAGTTGAGGAGTTTGAAGAGTTGGTTCAACGAAGAGCAAACCATGAACCCTATGAGTATATAGTAGGTAGTGCTAGTTTTTATGATATTGAGCTAGATGTAGAGCATGGAGTTTTAATTCCTAGACCTGAAACAGAGATACTCATAGATTTGGTAGCAGAGATTATTGAAAAAGAGAAGCTCACTAATATAGCAGAAGTAGGGGTAGGTTCAGGGGCAATTTCGATTGTTTTGGCACGAAAGTTTCCCAACTTAAGCATCACAGCTACCGATATTTGTGATACGCCTCTAAAAGTTGCCAAAGCCAATGCCCAAAAATATAAAGTTGATACGAGAGTAAACATTATAAAGTCAAACATCTTAGATGAGGTTCAAGATGAGTTAGAATTAGTCGTCTCCAACCCTCCTTACATTGCTAATGACTTTAAATTAGAAAAAAATGTAGGAGAGTTTGAACCAAAAGAGGCTCTATTTGGTGGAGTAGTTGGAGATGAACTATTAAAACAGATAGTTTTAGATGTTAAAGCCAAAAATATAAAATATTTAGCTTGTGAGATGGGTTATGACCAAAAAGAGTCTATGGAGCAGTTTTTTAGTGAAATTGGAGTTAGTAGCTATACATTTTATAAAGATTTAGCAAACTTTGATAGAGGGTTTGTTATAACCTTTTAAATTTATATAAAAGAGAGATGATGATAAAAAAGTACTTTAGAATATTTACCATGATATTTATTATAACGGTTGGTGTAGTTCTTGGAGCAGGTCTATTAGCAGGTATTGTGGTTGCTCCAACCATTTTTAATTCAGAACTTCTACTCGGTTCTGAACTATTAACACGTTTTCAAGAGGGACTACTTATGACCCAAGTTTTTGAACGTTTAGCTTATGCTGTAAACTTTTTAGTAGTAGTGGTTATTCTCTATGAAGTTGTTAAATATAAAGCTTTTGAGAGTAGTAGATGGTCTCTTTTGTCAACCTTTTTAGTAGTAGCTACAGGTTTACTCTTTACATCATACTATATTCCTCAAATATTAGAGATGCAGTTAGGTGGAGAAGCAGTGACAAGTAGTCATATTTTTGAAAATGTACATAAAGGGAGTGAATTGAACTTTAAAATATTCTCATTTGCTACATTGACACTTTTAATTATAAATTTGAAAAAGGCACTACGTTAAAATGCGACCAATATTCGATGAGAAGAATCCCCTCATAGAGATTAAACATCTTCAAAAAGTCTTTGGTACAAAAGAGGTTTTAAAAGATGTAAATCTTATCTTTCCAAAAGGTTCAACTACTGTTATTTTAGGGCTTTCAGGTGGAGGAAAATCGACTATTATTAAACATATTGTAGGTCTTATGAAACCAACAAATGGAAATATTCATGTTGATGGAACTGATATCTCTAACTGTAGTGAAGAGGAGCTAAGAGCTGTTCGTAAAAATATTGGCTATCTCTTTCAAGATGGGGCGATGTTTGACAGTATGAATATTTTTGATAATGTAGCATTTCCATTACGAGAACATCGTAAAGATTTATCTGAAAAAGAGATAGAAGAGCTTGTTTTAAAGATGTTGTCGATGACAGGACTTGATGCAAAACGTGTAGCAAAACTAGCTCCAAATGAGCTAAGTGGTGGTATGCGTAAACGGGCAGGTTTAGCAAGGGCGATTATTATGGAGCCGAAAATTATTCTCTACGATGAGCCAACAAGTGGACTTGACCCAATTACAAGTGATTTAATTACACAACTTATCTTAAAACTTCAAAAAGAGCTTGGGGTTACATCTGTACTGATTACACATGATATGAAAGAGAGTTTTAAATCTGCTGATTATCTAGCATTTCTATTTGAGGGAGAGATTATTGAGTGGGCAGATAATGAGTCATTTAAAAATAGTAAAAATCCTTATGTTCAACAGTTTCTTGATGGTAGTGGCGTTGGTCCAATACAGTTTAATGGATAGTAGATAGCTATTGTAAAAGAAGAAGATTATGAATAAAAACTTAACACACCCATTTCAACCTATAATCTTTAAAGATTCAAAAATCTTAATTTTAGGTTCATTTCCAAGTATTGAATCTTTTG
>JALSQJ010000107.1 GCA_026985495.1 Campylobacteraceae bacterium | reverse complement strand
TTATATACACAACATTTGAGCAGTTTATGAACAAATTTACCTCACATCTACGTTCACAAACTATGGATAGATTTAGAGACCACTTCCGAGAGTGTGACGTTCTTCTTATTGATGATATTCAATTTTTAAGCCGAAAAGAGCAGACCCAAGAGGAGTTTTTTCACACCTTTAATGAACTACATCAAGCAAAAAAGCAGATTGTTATCACTTCAGACAGACAACCTAATAAAATTGCAGGTCTAGTTGATAGACTTAGAAGTCGCTTTGAGTGGGGGCTTATGGCAGATATTCAACCCCCTGGATTAGAGACAAAGATTGCCATTATTCAGAAAAAGTGTGAAATAGATGGAATAACACTCAACCAAGATATTATTAACTTTATTGCTTCTAATATGGGTGATAATATCCGAGAAATAGAGGGTGCAATTATAAAACTAAATGCCTATGCAGGACTCATGAACCAAAAGCTTACACTTGAGTTTGCACAAAATGTAATTAAAGACCAACTAGCAGAGAAACAAGCAAATATAACTATTGATGACATTGTAAAAGTAATCTCAAAAGAGCTTAATATTAAACTTTCAGACATTAAATCTAAAAAACGAACCAAAGATGTTGTAAATGCCCGTAGAATATCTATCTACTTAACTAGAAACTTAACACCAAACTCAATGCCTCAAATTGCTGTCTATTTTGGAATGAAAGATCACACTGCTGTAAGTCATGCAATGAAAAAGATAAATGAACTCATAGATAACGATGAGAACTTCAAAGTTTTATTAGAGGAGTTCTCCAATAAAATCACTGCAAATCAGACAAAATAAGATAAAAAAATAATCTTCTTTTTGTTAAATTGAGTTAAACTAAAGAACCAATAAAAAAAGATATAATTCAATAAGTGAAAAGATGTGAAACTTTTAAAAAATAAAATGCATATTTAAATACCACAAAATATAACTTTAACAAAGTTTTTCACCTTTTCAACAACAACTACTACTGCTACTACTTATTAAAAAATATAAGAGAGCAATAAAGGAGATAAAATGAAAATTTGTGTCAATAAACCATTGATAGAATCAATACTTATTAATTTGCAACCTTTTTTAGAAAAAAAAGATGCTAGTCAAATTACATCACACCTCTATTTTGAAGCTAAAAATGATACAGTAATCATAAAAGCTACCGATGGAGAGATTGGATTAAGTATAAAAAGTAACAATATTATCATTGAAGAGGAAGGTAGCTTTACAGCTAACGGGAAAAAACTTTTAGATATTATACGAATTTTAAAAAATGAGGATATTACATTAGAGATAATTGAAAACACTCTTAATATCAAACAAAAAAGCTCAAAATTTAAATTACCAACATTCAATCCTCAAAACTTCCCATCTTTTCCTTTAATAGAGAATAAACCTCAAATCATATTAGACTCTATAAATTTAATCAAAAGTTTCAAAAAAATATCATCTTCTATTGATAATAATAATCCTAAATTTGAACTTAATGGCGCACTATTAGATATAAAAAAGAGTAAAACAAAATTAGTAGGTACTGATACTAGACGACTATCTATTACCTCACTTAATAATCAAAATGAGAATGAATTTTCACTTATTATTCCTAAAAAAGCTATATTAGAGATTCAAAAACTATTTATAGACCAAATAAATATCTATTATGATGATACTAATCTAATTATAGAAAATCAAAACTACTATTTTTTTACACGATTAATTAACGGAAAATATCCTGACTATCAAAGAATTATTCCTAATGAGAGTAAAATAACTATCAACTTACCTAAAAAAGAGATGATAGATGCTATTAAAATGATAACAACTATTTCAGAAGAGATAAAAATCATATTTAACTCTAATAGTATCATTTTTAATTCATTAACAGCAGATAATGTTGAAGCAAAAACAGAATTAAATATAGAAACAGGAGTTAATGAGAGTTTTGAGCTTAATGTCAACAGTCGCTATCTTTTAGATTTTATCTCACAAGTAGAAGAGAGTGAATTTCAAATTTTATTAAATGAATCAACACTACCATTTGTCTTAAAAGACAAAGAGTTTATTACAGTTATTATGCCGATTATCGCATAACAGAGGAAAATTATTAATGTCAACTAACCCAACAAAATTTATATTTGTTACAGGAGGAGTTTTAAGCTCTCTTGGAAAAGGAATTACAGCAGCGAGTATTGGTACTCTTTTAAAACATTCAGGTCTTAGAGTGGGAGTTCTAAAACTTGACCCTTATATTAATGTGGATCCAGGAACCATGTCACCACTAGAGCATGGTGAGGTTTTTGTAACCAAAGATGGTGCTGAAACTGACTTAGATTTAGGTCACTATGAACGTTTTTTAGACACAGCATTAACTCAAAACAACAACTTTACTACAGGTCGTATCTATCAATCTGTCATAGAAAATGAACGTTTAGGTAAATATCTTGGAAAGACAATTCAAATTGTTCCTCATATTACAAACGAGATAAAAGAGCGTATTGTAAAAGCTGGAGAGAGTAAAGATATTTTAATTGTTGAACTTGGTGGAACAACTGGAGATATGGAAGGAATGCCATTTCTTGAAACAATTAGACAGATGAAACATGAGATGGGTCGTGAAAATGTAATGAATATACATGTTACACTATTACCATATATTCGTACAGCAGGTGAGATTAAAACAAAACCAACTCAACACTCAGTTCAAGAGTTAAGACGAATTGGTATTACTCCACAAATGCTTATTTTGCGTAGTGAAACAAGAGTTCCAACTGATATTAGAAAAAAAATCGCCTACACTTGTGATGTTGATGAAAAATCAGTAATAGTAGCTACAGATGCACCTACTATTTATGAAGTTCCTCTAAATTTTTTAGAGCAAGATATTTTAGAGCCTATTGCTAAAGAGTTAAATTTAGGTGAGTTGAAACC
Source organism: Campylobacteraceae bacterium (assembly GCA_026985495.1). Lineage (GTDB taxonomy): Bacteria > Campylobacterota > Campylobacteria > Campylobacterales > Sulfurovaceae > UBA1140. The sequence continues at coordinate 1,390 of JALSQJ010000107.1, read as the reverse complement.
AAATATGACACTTTGGTCTGACCTAGTCGATAAAATTATTCAACCTACTAAAAAGACAACTATAGCTTTTGTAGGTAAATATTTAGATTTAAAAGAGTCTTACAAATCATTAACTGAAGCACTTATTCACACAGGAGCTCACTTAGATTCTGCTGTTGAAATTAAGTGGGTTGACTCTGAAAAAATTGAGAATAATGGAGCTAAAAAATATCTAATTGATTGTGATGGTATTTTAGTTGCAGGTGGCTTTGGAGAGCGTGGAGTTGAGGGTAAAATTGAAGCCATTAAGTATGCACGTGAAGAGAAAATTCCATTTCTAGGCATCTGTTTGGGAATGCAACTGGCAATGATAGAGTATTCACGTAATGTATTGGGCTTAAAAGATGCCACTTCAGTAGAGTTTGACAAAGAGACCAGCAATCCAATTATCTTTTTAATTGATGAGTTTATTGACGCGTCAGGTTCACGACAAGTACGAACCTCTACCTCTCCTATGGGGGGAACGATGCGTTTGGGTGAATATGAGTGTAACACTAAAGAAGGCTCAAATCTACGTGAAGCCTATGGAGCATCGACCATTTTTGAGCGTCACCGTCATCGATATGAAGCCAATCCAAAATATAGAGAAGCACTAGAAGCCAATGGTATGGAGATTACAGGAGAGTCCGATGGACTCATTGAAGCTGTTGAAATCAAAGACCACCCTTGGTTCTTGGGTGTACAGTTTCACCCAGAGTTCACCTCACGTCTGCAAAATCCAAATCCTTCGATTTTAGCATTTGTTAAGAGTGCTTTAGAACGTACATAGAGGAGTACCTCTATGCCCTACCCTAAAACAACCCCTCAACAGATAGAACAACAACTTCAACAACGTTTTTCTAAAGATGGTCATCTCTCTCTATCTCATCTACCTAAACCCTCACAATTTAAAGATATGGACAGAGCTGTAGCACGAATAGTTAAAGCAATTCACACAGGTGAAAAGATTATGCTTATTGGTGACTATGATGTTGATGGCGTTACTTCAACTACCTTAATGATAATGTTTTTTAGAGAGATTGGGGTGGAGTTGGAGTGGATAATCCCTAATCGATTTAAAGATGGTTATGGACTATCACCCAATTTAATTCCAAGGGTTAAGGGGTTTGATTTAGTTTTTACGGTAGATAACGGCATCTCAGCTGTTGAGGCTGCTAAGATGTGTCAAGAGATGGGGATTGATTTAATAATTACTGACCATCATATTGTTCCTGCTCAAATACCTATAGCTTATGCCATTGTTGACCAAAAGCAAGAGGATTGCCCTTTTCCTTACGAAGAGGTTTGTGGAGCTCAAATTGCATGGTATTTGATTGCTTCACTTAACAGAGCATTAAATGCTAATGTTGAT
>JALSQJ010000106.1 GCA_026985495.1 Campylobacteraceae bacterium | reverse complement strand
CAAATTAACAAAGAGTATCAAAAAGAGAACTATGAGGAGCAACTGATTGACCCTGATATTTTGGGAGAGTTGAGTTTTTCACATATAGATTTTACTTTAGTGAATATCTTAAAGGCTTTTGAACCGTATGGTCAAGGTAATCCACGCGTTAAGTTTATCTCTAAAAACGTCGTTATTGAAGATGTGCAAGAGATGGGAAAAGAGAAAGAGCATCGGCGTTTTACTTTTTCACAAAATGGAGTAACCCAACAAGCTGTACTCTTTAAGAGTAAAGAGGTTTTTTATATAGGTCAAGTAGTAGATGTGATTTACGGTGTCAATGAGAACCACTTTAATAATAGAGTTACTCTACAATTGATGGTTGAGAAGATAGTTTAAAAGAGTAATTAATGTTCAATAAAAAAAAAGAGAGACTCTACATATCTGAATTAATAGATGGTGAACCTGCCATTGCTTACCCATCATATTATGTTTTAAGCTCTAAAATGATGAAAAATGAGATGCTTCACTATGCCTTAATCGCCCTACACTCACTCGATTTAGAACACTATCAGCACCCTACCTCCTATGAGGATATTTTTGCTATGTTTTCAGGAGGAGTCTATCCTATTTACAAAGAGATGTATGTAGTTGGTTATTTTGGTGGGAAGATGATGTATCTTGATTCAGGAGGGTGGAGAGGAGTGCCTTGCACTGAAGATGTGTTTAAAATGGAGAATTGGTTAGTATGTTAGTGTGATATAGAGGTTTTTATACCCCCTTTAATTGTTTTTTGACTATTATCATAAAAAATATTAATAAGGTTATTGCATATGGGGTTGTTAAAAGGGTTATTATTTACAGTTTTTTTCTTTTTTTCTATATTTGGTTGGGCAGAGACCCTACCTGATGATTTGGCTCAAGAGATTTCAGATATTCCTATAAACAAAAACAACTATAGTATATATATTCAACCACTCAACTCAAATATACCTATAGCTTCATGGCGTACTCATGTGAAACGTTCTCCTGCTTCAGTGATGAAACTTCTTACTACCTACTCTGCACTTTTAGAGCTTGGTTTTGACTATCGTTGGGAGACTAAGTTCTATTACACTGGGAGAATTAGAGATGGGGTATTAAGAGGTAATTTATATGTTAAGGCATCTGGTGACCCTACTTTAGCTACAAAAGATATTGATGATATTGTTTCACAAGTTAGAATAGCTGGAATCTCTAAAATTATAGGTAATATTGTTATTGACAGAACACTATTTAAAGTCAGTTCTAGAAACACCTCTGGTTTTGATAACAACACTTATAGCCCTTATAATGCAATGCCAGATGCTATTATGTTTAACAAAAGAAAGAGTACTTTTTGTATTACTCCTCATGGTAAACGGGTATCTATCTCAAAAGATGTTCCTGATAAAAGTTATAAAGTTATCAATAAATTACATATTGTAAATGGTTCATGTAGAAGAGGACGCTCTTGGCCAAGAGTAAAAATACAGACCAATAGCTCTTCACGCTCTACTATATTTTTAACAGGAAAACTCTCTAAACGGTGTGGAAAACGAACCATCTGTAAAGTAGTTAGTATGCCTCATAGAGCATTCTATTATGCATTAAGAGATACTTTGGATAAAAATGGTATTCACATGAAAGGTAGTTTAAAATTAAAAAAAGTACCCAAAAGTGCAAAATATCTATTTACTCACTACTCTGAACCTTTAGAGGATATCATCTCTACCATCGCTAAAAAATCAGACAACTTGATGGCACGTCAAGTGATGTTAACGTTAGGTACAAAGCGTTTTTCACCTCCTAGTACAACCTATAAAAGTCGTAAGGCGATAGAGAAGATTTTAGGTCGTTTCTATATTTTAGAGAAAGGAACAACTTTTATTGCAAATGGTTCTGGACTCTCACGCTCCTCAAAAATAACAGCAAAGTCATTAGCCAATCTCTTAAATCATGCTGGTAAAAACTATGGACAGCGTTGGATGAATACACTCTCTATAGCAGGTATAGATGGTACTATTCATAACCGTTTTATAAATTCAGTAGTATATGGTCGTGCATGGATGAAGACAGGAACCATAAAACATGTTAAAAACATTGCAGGTTACGTAGAGGGGGCAACAGGAGAGCTTTATGTTGTTGTTGTTCTTGTAAACGATAGATATGCACATAGATATGGTGCAATGTTAGCAAATAGGGTTATTGAATGGGTTGCGACACAGCTGTAATTTTTGCAGGAGGAAGAAGTTCACGCATGAAGCAAGATAAAGCACTGCTCCCTTTTGGAGAAGAGCCTACACTTGCAGAGTTTCAATATAGACGATTACAAAAACTCTTTACAAACGTATATATCTCTTCCAAATCTAATAAATTTAACTTTTCAGCAGAGCTTATAGAAGATAACTATAGTGAGAGTTCTCCTATGGTGGCATTGGTCTCTATTTTTGAAACTCTAAAGGTTGATGAAGTGTTTGTTTTAAGTGTCGATGCCCCTTTTGTGACCGAAGAGATTATTGAAAAACTATATAGAGATGCTAAAAAAGAGGTAGATGTGGTTGTTGCTCACTCTAAAGAGAGAATAGAGCCACTATGTGCTATCTATAGACGTAGTTGTCTAGCCTTGGCTATAAGAGCATTAAAAGAGAATAAACATGGACTACAGAGGCTATTTAAGAGATTAAATGTTCAAGAGGTAAACTTTAAGGAGGAGGATAGTTTTATGAATTTGAACTATCCTCAAGATTATAGCGATGCTCTACTTCGCTCCTCTATTACTTGACGCATCATACTTTGAGCAAAGGTGACAAACTTATTGAATAGTTCACTTCTATATTTATCTTTATGATAAATCATGTAAAAATTTCGTTTACACTCAAAGTTTTTAAGTGGTATTTGAATAAGTTTTTTATCTTCTATCTCTTTACTTACAGATATTTTAGAGATACAGGTTAAACATTGGTGATTAACAAGAAGAGACTTAATTGACTCTGTGTGACCCAACTCTAAAAAGAGGTTAATGTGTTCAACTTTATCTTTAACATAGTCTAAAAATATCTCACGTGTTCCTGAACCCTCTTCTCTTAATACCCATTTTTTATCTTGTATAGTATCAATAAAACACTCATTGGCTAAGGAGGTATCGGCTGTTACAACAATTAACTCATCTACCCCTACAATACTTTTAATAATATCAGCATCGTTAACAACCCCTTCTATGAAACCAACATCAAGCTCACCCTCTTTTATAAGAGTAGCAATATTTTTGCTATTCCCCTCTTTAAGTGCTATTTTAACATCTGGGTAGATATTCATGTATGAACAGATTATAGGAGGCATAAGGTAGTCAACAATAGTAGTACTTGCCCCTACCCTAACCATACCTTTGTTGATACTATTTTTAAACTCATACTCTATATCATTTATTTTTTTAAGTATCGGAGCAACCTCTTTTTCAAAGGCACGTCCCATCTCATTAAGAATAAGTTTTTTATTGATTCTATCAAAGAGTGGATTACCTAAAATCTTCTCTAACTCTTTAATTGCCATAGAGATAGCCGATTGGCTAAGTCCCATTCCTTTAGCTACATTGGTAAGGTGTCCCTCTTTGACAACATTTAAAAAAATTTCAAGTTGACGCAGGGTGAGTTTCTCTTTTTTATCTTTCATGTAAATATTATATCAGAAAAATATTGTTTTTTAATAATATTCATCAAAAAAACTTACTATCTATAGTGAAGGTAGTGATTAGATTAAATCAACCCCTTTTTCACCTTTAACCATTGCTCCAATAACATAAGCATCGGTATTTGCACAAATGGCTTCGACATCTTCACTCTCAACAACCAAGACCATACCTACACCCATGTTGAAAGTTCTAAACATCTCCTCTTCTTCAACATAGTCACTCATAAACTTAAAAATAGGAAGCACTCTGATGCTATCTTTTGAGATTTGAGCTCTCATTCCATCGGGTAGTACTCTTGGTAGATTCTCAATAATCCCCCCACCTGTAATGTGTGCAAGGGCTACAATTTTGTCTCGGTTCTGTTTAAACTCTTTAACGTAGATACGTGTTGGCTCTAAAAGTGTCTCAATGAGAGGTTTACCATTGAAGTCACTATCTAAACTCATACCCAATGTATCAAAAAAGAGTTTTCTTACCAAAGAGTAACCATTAGAGTGAACTCCAGAACTAGGAAGTGCCAAGATAACTTGTCCCTCTTTAACATTTGATACCGTATCCATCTCTGAACGCTCTGCAATACCTACTGCAAACCCAGCTAAATCAAAGTCATCGTTTGAGTACATTCCAGGCATCTCTGCTGTTTCACCACCTACAAGTGAACACTCGCTTCGTCTGCACCCCTCGGCAATACCAGCAACGACATCTTTTGCATTTTGAGGAACAAGAGAACCTGTTGCGTAGTAGTCTAAAAAGAACATTGGTGTTCCGAAGTTACAAATGAGGTCATTAACACACATTGCTACAAGGTCAATACCTACTGTATCAAATCTGCCAGATTCAATTGCCAGTTTAAGTTTGGTTCCAACACCATCAGTTGCTGAGAGAATAACAGGCTCTTTATATCCAGTTGGTAGAGCGTAAGCCCCTGCAAATGAACCAATGCCACCAATTACATTTTTGTCAAATGTTGACTTTACATCTGACTTAATTGCCTCAACGAAATCGTTTCCTGCATCAATATCTACACCAGCATCTTTGTATGAAATGTTTGCCATGAATTGTCCTATAAAAAAATTGCGATATTATATCTAAAGTTAGCTGTTTATGATAAAATACCATAATTGAACAACAGGAGGCAATAGATGTCTAAAAATAAAATGTTAATTGCTTTTATACTTCTTTGCTCTCTATTGTTTATTGTAGGGTGTTTTGATGAAGTTGAAGAGGTAAAAAAAGATACTCAACCACTTTTAAAAGGTGAGCCTAGTCAAAAGAGTTATGAGTTATCACAGCGTTACTATGAGCAAGGTGAATACAAAAAAGCTTTAGAGTATGATTTGAAGCAACTTGAAGAGGATTTGAAATACTATAAAGAGAATAGTATTAAAATCTCTTCAGATTATAATAATATTGGGTTGGACTACGATGAGTTAAAAGAGTATATAAAAGCATTAGCCTATTATGAAAAAGCGATGAAAATTGATAATCTACTATTAGATGATAAGAGTATAGAGCGTTCAACAACCTATTATAATTTTGCTTCAACAAAAGAGTCATTAGGAGAGTATGGTGAAGCGTTAGAGTACTTTTTAAAAGCTTTAGATATAGATATTGTTATGTTGGGTAAATATCATAGTAATATATTAGATGAGTATAAAAATATTGCAAATCTTTATGAGAAGATAGATAATCATGCTCTAGCAGTTAAATTTCAAAAGAAGATTTTAGCATTTAAAGAGCATGAGTTTGTAGATAATCGTGAAAAGAATCAAAGTAGTTCCCTTAAAATAGAGAAACCCCAAAAGGTACAAGAGTAGATGTACGATGTGGTAATAGTTGGAGCAGGGGCAAGTGGCTTAGTGACTGCCATTGTCTCTGCAAGACGAGGTAAAAAAGTTCTCATTTTAGAAAAAAATAATAAAGTAGGTAAAAAACTTCTAGCCACAGGTAATGGAAAGTGCAATATTACCAATCAGAGACCTACTATAGAACGTTTTCATTCAGAAAATCCAAAATTTATTAGAGAAGTTTTGGAGGATTATGGTTACCAAGAGATTAAACAGTTTTTTAAATCTATAGGATTAGAACTGATTGAGGCAAAAGAGGGAAAAGTTTTTCCAATGTCGCTACAAGCCTCTTGCGTTGTTGAGCTTTTGCAGTGGGAGTGTGAACAACTTGGTGTAAAGATAATCTTTGATGCTACAGTAAAAAAAATTACATATAAAAAGTGTAGCTTTGTAGTAATCTACAATGAACGTAGAGTAGAGTCTAAAAAAGTAGTTATTGCTACAGGTCATTGCTCTGCACCACAACTTGGTGGAGTTATAGATGGTATTGGTTTTGCACGTGCATTTAAACATACTATTGTGAAATCATTTCCCACCTTGGTACAGCTGACATCACCCTACAAAGAGTCCTATTTAAAGCGTATGGCAGGAGTTAAAGTAGAGGGTAGGGTAACGCTTAAAGTAGGTGATAATTATATTCAGAAGCAAGGAGATATACTCTTTACCAATTATGGAATTTCAGGCTTAGCAATTTTAGATATTAGTCGAGCTGTTATTGTTGAGCTTTCAAAAAAGAAAACTATTATGTTAACCATCGATTTGATGCCTAAAATGAGTTATGAGCAACTTTTAGCTCTTATGAGAAAAAGCCTACTTAAAAAGAGTTCAAAACCATTAGAGATATGGATGCAAGGCTTTATTAATAAAAAACTAATAGACCCAATTTTAGAACCATTAAAGCTAAAAAACAAGACCATAGGTTCGATTTCATCTAACCTACACCATTTAGAACTTATTGTAAAAAAGATTAAAAGCTTCTCTTTTGAAGTTAATGGTCACAAAGGTTACAAAGGTGCAGAGGTAGCTACAGGTGGGGTAGATACAAGAGAGATTGAGACTCAAACTATGGAGTCTAAAAAACAAAAAAATCTCTATTTTACAGGAGAAGTTTTAGATGTAGATGGTGACAGAGGAGGTTTTAATTTACACTTTGCATGGGTGACAGGAATTAGGGCAGGGGAGGCTATTTAAAGGTATATTATACCTACTTCTATTTGTGTCTCTTTTTCCACTCTTTTTCAAATTTTTTACGTTTTAAAATGGATAGTTTCTCTATAAAAACTTTACCATCTAAGTGGTCAATTTCATGTTGAATTGCAATGGCTAAAAAATCTCTATTATCAATTATCTTTTTCTCTCCATATCTATCGTAATACTCCAAAACAACATGCTCTGCTCGTTCAATATCTTCATAAAATCCAGGAACACTTAAACAGCCCTCTTGATGTTTACATTTCCCACTCTTCTCTATGAATTTAGGGTTAATAATCTCTAGTGTATCCTCTTTTTTAATAATAGCATCATCGGAGTCATCTTTTGGTAAATTGATAATCAGAACACGTTTTGGTACACCTATTTGAATAGCTGCTAATCCAACACCTTTTTTATTAACCATAGTATCATACATATCATCAAGAAGGTCGTGAAGCTCTTGGTTGAACTCACTAACTTCTTTAGATAACTCTTTTAGACGTTTATCAGGGTATATGACTATATCTCTAATCATCTGCTACCTTAATTAAAGCTCTTTGTTAATACTTTGTCTATAAGTCCATACTCCATAGCCTCTTGTGAAGACATGAAGTTATCTCTCTCTGTATCTTTTTCTAGCTGTTTTGCTTTTTTACCACAGTTCTCAGCCATAATTTCGTTCAAAGTATCTTTTAGACGTTGAATCTCTTCAGCTTGAATCTGAATATCTGTAGATTGTCCTTGAGCCCCACCTGATGGTTGGTGAATCATAATACGAGCATTTGGAAGAGCATAACGTTTTCCTTTTGCACCTGAAGAGAGTAAGAAAGCACCCATAGAGGCTGCTTGACCAATACAGATTGTCACAATATCTGGCTTGATGTAGTTCATTGTATCAAACATTGCTAAACCAGAGGTAATTACTCCACCTGGAGAGTTAATGTAAAAGTAGATATCTTTGTCTGGGTCTTGTGCCTCAAGAAAAAGAAGTTGTGCTACAACTGTTG
>JALSQJ010000105.1 GCA_026985495.1 Campylobacteraceae bacterium | reverse complement strand
ACCATAGATGTTACCAAGAGTGGAGAGGGTATAAACCACTCATTACAAGCCCCATCAATGAGAAACAATATATAAGAAACAAGCTTCTACCAAACGAATTAAAAGAGACCAAATTAGAGTGTTTCTCCTTTGAAGAGAATAGTACTATCTATTGGCTTATTGACCAACAACCCCCAATTGTTGCACAATCTGGAAAGGCCATCTACCACTATTTAGAGCCAAAAAAACATACCATATCATGTTTAGATGAGGGGGCAAAGATGAGAACTATTAACTTTTTTAATATAGAGAGATAAAAAAAACCATAATCTTCTATTTTAACACCAAAATAAAGAAAAATAAGAGTACCATTCATAAAAAGTGAACTCAAAATGTTAAAATATACTCTTTTTACCATACTCTTTGCCAAATTACTTTTTGCAAATACCATCTCTACTCTTGTTGGTGTAACACCTCTCAATAGCCCTTTTGTTATTAAAGCTACGGTAAATACTTTTGATGACTCCATTACCTATACCCACAAACCTCTCCTTAAGTGTTTACCTCAACTTGATGCTGTCTATAAGGTTGAATCCCCAACAAGACTTAAAGTTATTCCCAAAAAACAACTTCATGCATCTACCAAATATGAGTGCCACTATAACAAAGAGAACTTCTCATTCTCTACTAACAACTTTTCTCTTCTGAACGTTGATTTCTTTAAACACAATAAGATGTTTCGTCTAACATTTAATGATGAGATTGACACCAAAACTATTCAAAAAGCACTTAAGATTACGAAGCTTAACAAAATGACAAAAACAGAACTCCACTATAGTGTCGTAAGTAGTGAGGGGCAATATTTAGTTCTTCAGATAGATGAAAAGATTGAGCAGTACCCTTTAAAACTCACCATCAACAAAAAACTAAAAACCAAATTTGGAAAACTCTTTACTAAGAGTTATAGTAACACATTTAATGAACCACAGAAGATAGATTTAGATTCAAATAGAAAGAGATTAACACTAAAAGACTCACCACAAATGGTGGCTCTTGAAAATGGTCAATTTGCTTTGAGAATTTTTGTAAATGATGACCTTATTGGAAACAGTAGAGATGCCATTGCCATTGAGGGGATAGATGATTTTAAAGTGGGAGAGAATAGATATATTAACTATGAAACACGCAAAAAATATAATATTAAAGACTCCTACTACTACCACGATGTAACCTCTAGTGAATTTAAGCCTAACCATCGCTATAATGTAACCCTAAAGAGGGGCTTAAAGACCTACTATAGAGAGCTAAAAGAGGATAAACACTACACCCTAATAACAGGGGAACGAAAAGAGAGTATCATGTTTGATAAAGAGAAACCATACATCTCGAACCGTGGAGAGTTCTCTTTCTCTTCTGTAAATGTTAATCATGCCACTTTAGTTGTAGAGCGTGTTTTAGATGACAACTTACGCTATTTTATGAACTTTAATGGTGCTAATAGAGACTCTTTAGATAGTTATACTAAAGAGATTTTCACTAAAAAATTGATATTAAATAATAAAAAAAATGTAATTACCAAACAGAAATTTAAACTCTCCGATTTAAGCAAAAATGCTCTACCTGTAGGGGTTTATAAGATTACTCTGCACTTTAACAAAGAAGATAATGAAAAGTTTACCACTACTACCCTTTTTCTCTCAAACTTAGGTATTGCTGTCAATGTAGGAAAAGAAGAGGCATTTGTTTCTATTCTTACTCTCGATAAAGCACAACCTGTAAAGAGTGCTACTGTAGAGATTTATGGTGCAAACAATGCTCTCTTAGGAAGAGCTACCACCAACACTAAAGGGGTAGCTATTATCCATAACCCTAAACTATTAAAAAGTTCGCCTAAAGGGGTGATTGTACGCACTAAAGATGACAGAAATTTTTTAGCTCTTACCCAAAATGTATCGGGAGCAACACCATATAAAATTTTAGAAACAGAAGAACGCTTTAAAGCATTTGTCTATTTTCAATCTAATATTGTCCGTCCAAAGAGTAAAATTCATGCACTGATTACTGTAAAAGATAGAGATTTTATCTCAGCCTCTAAGCTTCCTATTAAAGTGGTGTTAAAAGATAGTCATGGAGCAACGGTTTATAAAAAAATATACCATACCGACAACTATGGATTGGTTGATTTTAGTTACCAACTTGGAGTAAATGACAAAACAGGCGACCACTATCTACGTGTCTATATGGGAAACAAACAGATAGGGTATAAAAAGATTAAAGTGGAAGCATTTATGCCACCTAAAATAGAGAACCATATAGCCACTGATAAAACAATCTATCGTACCAATGAGATTATGGATATTAATATCAGCTCATCATATCTATTTGGAGCTCCATCGTCTAATTTATCAGGAAAAGTAAGCTTTATGGCTCGTCCTATTGACTACCACAATAAGGCTTACAAAGAATATACCTTTAGCAATCACCATCTCAATGAAGAGGCAATAGATTCATACCTTAACCACACAGAAGATATTTTACTAGACAACAAAGGAGAGTTTGAACTACTCTTCCCTGCTCATATTCAAGGTAAAGTCCCATCTATTTTAGAGACAATGATTGGGGTAACAGTTATGGACGATGCACAACCTGTCTCCACCTATAAAAAAGTTAAGATTTTCCCCTACAACGCTATGGTAGGGTTAAAAATAGGAGCAACCTCTCTTGAGAAGGGTCAAAAGCTAAAAGGTAAAGCAGTTCTAATTGACCCTATAACCTCAAAAGAGATAGATAGAAAACTCTATGTTCATATTAAAAAAATAGAGTGGCACTACAACTATAGTAACGGAAACTACAACTGGACAAAAGAGATAACAGAAGTAGAGAGTTTTACCATTCATTCAAATGAAAATTTCTCAAGAAAGATTAATGACAACGGTGATTTTATTGTTGAGGTCAATGACCTAATAGGTGGACACTCTGCCTCTATTGACTTTAATGTTTGGTGGTGGAACTACACCAGTATATCACCTAAAAATGACCTAAAATCTCTTGATATTCACTTTAAAAATAGGCTATATAAACAAGGAGACACTATTGATGTAGAAGTTAAATCACCTATTTTAGAGGGGCAACTTCTACTTACTTTAGAGGGTAGTAGAGTTGGTAATTACAAATTAATCCCTATACACAAAGGGGTAGCTAAAGGCTCAATTACCATTAAACAAAAACTAAAAAGGGGTCTCTACCTTCATGCTATAGCATTTAGAGCAACCAATACAGAATCGACCCTTATCCCATTTAGAGCAATGGGGTACAAATTTATAAAACCAAACCGAGAAAAGCATAAAATAGATATTAAACTCAATCTTCCAAAAACAGCACAATCGAAAACAAACCTTAAAATAGAGGTAAAAACCTCTAAACCATCTAAAGTGCTTATATCTATTGTCGATAGAGGAATCTTACAACTCATCAATCAAAAAGAGCCAAAAATATTTAACTTTTTTAATGAAAAATCGAAACAATCATTAAGCTACTACGACCTCTATGACCAACTCTTATGTCACATTGCAAAGGGGAAATTGGTCGATTTTGGAGCAGGAGATTTACTTAATAAGCGTCAAAAACACCTTGCACCTGAATTTGGAAAATGGATTAAGCCATTTATGATTTGGTCGGGTATAGTTCAGAGTAAAAATGGTGTGGCCAAAATAGAGATAAATATTCCCGAGTTCAATGGTCGTGCCTCTGTAGTTGCCATTGCACTAAACAGCAACTCCGTTGGAGTAACAAGTCAAGATATTACTATTAAAGATGATGTGATGATTAAACCATCATACCCAAGATATATCTTAAAAGGAGATACCATAGAGGTTCCGATTAGACTCTTTAATACCACTGCCCACCCTAAAACAGTAGAGCTTTTAGCAACCACCTCCCCAAATCTTCACTTTAAACTTTCTAAAAATACTCTTGTGGTTAAACCAAATAGCTCAACCCTACTTACAGCTCAACTTAAAAGTTCAAAGATAGGAGATGGAAACATCACCCTTACTGCAACCTATGGTGCAAAACAAGTAACCAAAAGTGCAGAGCTTCCAACCTTTAGCCCTTATGCATTAGCCACAAAAAGCTTTAGAGGAGTTACCAACAAACCTAAAACTATTACCCTACCAAAAGGGTATGAAGATGCACGACTTTTTATCACACTCTCCGACAACCCCATTGGAGCATTGAGAGATGAGTTGAACTACCTAATAAGCTACCCTTATGGTTGTGCTGAACAGACCTCATCTAAACTTACGGCTATGCATTATGCCGAACCCTTTTTAGATGATAAAAACCTAGATAGAGAGCGTAAACACTTTATCTTAGAGGGGATTAAAAAGTTAGATAACATGCAAAACTATTATGGTGAGTTTACCTATTGGCAAGGAGGGAAAAAGGTTCATGCTTACGCCTCACTTTACGCTTCTGAGACTCTACTTGACCTTGCACAAGATGGTGCTGAAGTTAAAAATGATTTTAAAAAGAAAATTATAAAAATGCTAAAAAATGTAGTAAATAAAACAGGCAATTATAGTGGATATTACACCAATTTCCATAGAGTCTATGCAGGGTATATTTTAGCCCAAAATGGTGCTTTACCAATAAGTATGGCAAATATGCTTTATGAAAAAGGTATCTACAAAGGGCATTTTTTAGCAACCTACTACATGTCGGCAATATTAAAGATGCAAGGTGAAAAAGAGAAGGCTAAAAAACTATTTAATGACAACAGTTATGACCTCTCACGCTACTCCTACAAAATATATAGCGATACAACAGGTGATTTTGAATCCAATGTTCGAGATATGATGTTGCACTTTATAGTTAAAACTAAATATTTCAACAAAGATAGTAGAGATTTAGAGAAGATAAAAAATGAGTTCTCTCACCTCTACTCTACCCAAAGTAAAGCGATGGCACTAAAAGCAGTGAGTATCTATTTAGGTAAACCTAAAAAATCAAAAATGGACGTAACATTAACAGTAAACAATCAAACAAAAAACTACACCCATTCAGATGTTTTAATGTTAAATCACATTACAAACAGTAGCGTAACCATAAACCCACACGGCTCAAACCTTAGCTATAACCTAGAGCTACTTTACAATGAGGAGAAGCCTCTTTACAATCAGCTCTCCACTAAAGAGCCATTAAGTATTCAACGTCAATTTATTGATGAAAATGGTAATGAGGTAAATCTTAAAAAACTAAAAAGGGGCGACAGACTCTTCTCTAAAGTGACAGTTGTAAACTATGGAAAGATTGACCATGTTGTAGTTAACCAGCGAATCCCTGCATGTTTTGAGATTGTCAATAACAACATTAAAGAGAAAAAAGCTCTATTTAAAGATGAAAATATAGCATTTGAACATAAAGAGATACGCGATGACCGTGTTTTATCATTTATAAATCTACCAAGAAAAAGAAGATGGGACAGTTACAAAAACAGCTATTATAATATTGAAAATAGAGGAGTTTTTTACACTCCTCTTCTAGCAAGTAGCGTAGGAGAGTGTAAACTCCCTGCTCTTATAACAGAAGCGATGTATGACACACGTATAAAAGCTTATGCCAAAGGGGCAAAAGAGGTTATTGTAGATAGATTAAAAAACTATAAAAAAGTAAAAAAAGTAGTAAAAGAGGTAGCCCCAAAAAATAAACATCTCAATATGATTAATACTCAAGCCCAAGAGTTAGTTAAAGAGATATATACCAAAGAGATGAATAGTAACAACCCTAATGAGTTTATCCAATTTTTCAAATTTCCACTTAATATTTACTTTAGAACCAAAAATTTCAAAAAAGAGGAACTCCTAAAAGATAAACGAGAGTACTTTAAAAAATGGTCTAAGCGAATCTATAGCAATATAAAAACAGAGGTGATAAAAGCTAGTAGTATCACAAAACTATCTAAACAGATAGAGGTAAAAATAAGTTTTGACTACACACTCTACAATGGTAAAAAAAGATTAAAAGGAAGAAGCAACCATCTAATCACCCTAACAGCACAAAACCATAAACTTCTTGTTACATCTATTGAGTTATGGAAAGCTCCTAAAACAAAAAAGGCAAAAATATTAACTAAAGAGAGTGCAGAGGCATTAGTAAGAGAGATATATACAAAAGAGATGTCAAGCACAAATCCAATAGAGTTTGCAGACTACTTTAGCTATCCACTTAAACACTATTTTGGAAGAGAAAATGTAACAAAAGAGATGCTTTTAACTGATAAAACAGACTACTTTAAGGATTGGGCAACACGAAGTTATGATAATATCAAAACAGATATTATTAAAGAGAGTAGAGATGAAATAGAGGTTAAAATTACCTTTAACTACACTATATCAAATGGTAAAAAGAGCCTAAAAGGGGTAAGCAATCACCTTTTAACCATAATTGAAGAAAAAGGTAAATTGGTTGTCTCATCAATTAAACTAGCTAAATAGAAAAATAAAGGGGTACTATGGACGATATATTAATCACTTTAAAAAACTTAGATTTTACCCCCTTTATATTATCATTTAAACTAGCAGGAATTACCACCTTTATACTCTTTTTTATTGCTCTTCCTGTAGCATGGAGACTCTCTCAAAGTAGATCCAAAATCAAACCAATTATAGAGAGTTTTATCTCTCTACCAATTGTGTTGCCACCATCGGTTTTAGGATTTTATCTTTTAACCGTTTTTGATGGAACAGCTCTAAATTTTAGCTTTATTGGATTGGTAATTGCTAGTTGCATCTACTCTTTACCCTTTATGACACAACCATTACAGAGTGGTTTTGAGAGTTTAAATAGAAGTATGATAGAGGCCTCCTATATTGCAGGGAAAAGTCAACTAATTACCCTTTTTAAAGTGGTAATTCCCAACACTAAACCAGCTATCCTTACTGCGATTATTATAACTTTTGCTCATACTATTGGAGAGTTTGGAGTTGTGCTAATGATTGGGGGGAGTATTCCAAATGAGACCAAAGTAGCCTCTATTGCTATCTATGAGATGCATGACTCTATGGAGTATCTCTCTGCTCATATCTACTCTGCTATTATGCTCTTAATTAGCTTTATGGTGCTACTTAGTGTCTATATTTTTAACCACAAACAGAAGTATTTTAAAGGGGTCTCCTAGTGATTAAGATAGATATTGAAAAGGAGCTTCATGGTGCTAGTGGAGCAATGAACCTAGAGGTCAATTTAGAGATTAAAGAGGGAGAGTTTTTAGCCATTACAGGAGAGAGTGGTGCAGGGAAAAGCACACTGTTGCGTATCTTAGCAGGGCTAGAGAGTAGTAAAGGAGAGATAGAAGTTCATGGTAAGAGTTGGAATAATCTCTCTATTCAAAAACGAGAGATTGGCTTTGTCTTTCAAGAGTATGGACTATTTGAGAATATGAGTGTAGAGCAAAATCTTCTCTATGTAGCAAAAGACAAAACCTTAGCCAAAGAACTTTTAGCCACTACAGAACTTACAAATCTAAAAAATAGACTACCCAAAACACTTAGTGGAGGTCAAAAACAGCGTGTTGCCCTATGTAGAGCTTTCATGAAACGCCCAAAACTTTTACTTATGGACGAACCCCTCTCTGCCCTAAACCCAACCATGAGAACAAATCTACAAGATGAGATTTTAATCCTACATAAGAAGTTTGGTACAACTACTTTTATGGTAAGTCATGATACTTCAGATATCTATCGTATGGCTTCAAGGGTTATAGTTTTAGAGCTAGGAAAAGTGGTAAATAATGGAACACCAAAAGAGGTTTTCTCAACCAATAAATCCAAAATTAGTGGTGAGGTTTTACAGATTAATGGAGAATCTATTCTCTTATTGGTGGGAGAACAGCTACTTGAACTTAACTATCATGCAGATAAAATTCCTAAACTAGGAGAGAGGATTACCATTAATACCTCTCTTTAAAAATTATTTTATTT
This sequence comes from Campylobacteraceae bacterium, assembly GCA_026985495.1. Lineage (GTDB taxonomy): Bacteria > Campylobacterota > Campylobacteria > Campylobacterales > Sulfurovaceae > UBA1140. Next base: position 4,348 of record JALSQJ010000105.1, on the reverse strand, counting down.
TTTTTGAGCCTCTACATACTCAGGGGTACAAAAAATTCCACAATGACACAATCCATCTTCTGGAATCTCTTTTTCAATAGCTGGTTTACAAGGACAAATTCTATTGTTGGCTGCTTTTTGCTCCTCTTTAGTCTCACCCTCTACCATAAAACATGGGCAGTAACGTTTACCATAGATGAGCTTGTTACGTGCAAGACCCATAGCAACACCTTCGTTGACATCATCATTAGGATTTTGTACCCAACCACGACTTTTACTTACTTTCTCAACAAATTTCCATGTCTTCTCTAGTTCTGTTTTAAACTCTTCTGAGTTCATATCTACTGTTTTCATCAATCTTCCTTATATAGTATATTAATGAATACTACAACAATAATATTAATGAATAGTACCGTTTGCATCTAAAAGTATATCTTTCATCAAAATATTTATCTGCTGTAACATATCTCTTGTTTTATTTAAATCTAAGCTGACCTTTTCATCACTAATATCAATACCAAACCCTTTTGAAAAGTTTATATCGGCATCTTCAATTTTATGCTCTATCTCATCAGCTCGTCCATGCATCTCAATCTCCATCTTTTTCATAAACTCATTTGTTCTATTTAAATCAATAGTAACTTTTTCACCATTAATATCAAAACCCATTTTACTTAAAATATCTTCACCATTAAGTGTAGATAAATCTATCTGTTCTTCTCTTCTCTCTTTCAGATTTAATCTATCGACCTTACTGATTTGCTCTTTTTCTACTGTAGTTGATTCTGGTTTTTCATCACATGCAGTAAAAAGTAGTAATATAATTAAAAAAATTGCTCTATTCATATTTTTTCCTTGATTTTTTTTATAATATCATACTATTTATTAAACTATTAGAGAGGTAGAAAAGCACTCTTTTTAACTTAAAAAATTAAACTAATTATATACTAGTAAAAACACAATTACTACACAATTATCATGTACATTTTTGTAAAATTCTATTATATGAAGGAAACTTTTTGAGAAAAATCAACGGAGTTTCTCTGGCATTAATGGTTACACCATTCCTATTTTCAGGATGTCTGCAAGAGAAAATATCAACGATTATCCCAGTGAAGTCAACGGATAAGAAAATAGTACTCGATTTAGAAGAAAAGAGTCAAACCTACAAACTCAATGGTGACGTTACCATTGAAAGTAATACCACTGCTCCTCTATCAGAAGAGTATGCTTTAGAAACAGAGAGTAACCTATCTTTAATAGATGAACCACTACTCACCAGTAAAACCACTGATACCACTATAGAGCCTCAAATTACATACCAAACAGCAAATTTAGAAGAGGATTGGCTAACTATCTCAAAAGAAGATGAGATATTGCAAACAGCTAGACAATTTTTAGGTGTCAAGTACATTTGGGCTGCCAATGGTCCTTCTGCTTTTGACTGTTCTGGATTTACAAGATATGTATTTAAACAAAATGGTATTAACCTACCTAGATACTCTGGATATCAGGCTACTATAGGTCAAAAAATTACATTTTCTGAACTTAAAAAGGGTGATTTAGTCTTCTTTGATACCACAAAAGAGTTCAAAAAAATAGTCAATCATGTTGGTATTTATATAGGAGACCATAAATTCATTCATGCGAGTTCAGGAGGTAAAAAAGTGATTATTTCCTCATTTGACAAAAAAAAGTTCTATAAACAGAAATTTCTTTTTGCACGAAGAGTTATTGGAAACCAGCAAAATATAGCTCTATCACAGGTATCAAAAAGTACTTTTATTAATTAAGTACCTTTTTAAAATTATTAATTAGTAGAGCTAAAATACCTTTTGGCTTTACTAAATCTTCTAAAAACTCTTCATAGCTCATATTTTTCTCTTCTAAAAAGTTTTCTAAATAACGTAAAGAACCCTCTACCCCTTTTCTTCTCTCTACTAGAAGCATCTCTGCATATAAAATTTGCATAACCTCTATAACCTCTTTAGAAGCTATACGACGAAAAGAGCTAAAACTCTCTAACTTACCATATTTATCTCTTTTTATTGAAAAGTCTGCAATTACCCAATAGTATTCACCACTCTTTGCCAAATTTTTTACTACAGCAGATATTTCCATTCCAGATAGAAGTGATTTCCATAACATATAAAAGATAGCTTTTGGCATATCAGGGTGTCTTAAAACACTATGTGGCTCTCCCACCAATTCACTTTGAGTATAACCTGATACTTCACAAAAATTTTTATTTACAAAGAGTATTATTCCATCTACATCTGTTTTACTCACAATAAATTTTTTCTTTGAAAATACTACCTCTTTATCTAGCACTATTGGTCTATATATCATCTATTTCCTACCTTTTTTCTTCAAAAATATTTTAGCCTACTCTTTCTAAAAAAACTATTGAAATATATTTTAATACTTTTATTTAATATAAATTTAAGAATAAAAAAAAATAAAAAATAAGTATAGATTTTTATAATTATATATGCTACACTATATTTAATTATAGTATGTATTCAAGAAAGGGTTAAGTATGTTACATAAGTTTTATTCACTATTTTTAGTCTCTCTATTGGGACTAATGTTCATAGGTTGTACACCAGAACCAGTACCTGTTGGAGAGGGTTCAAAGATTTCAGGAACTATCACTTATGACAGAGTTCCCTCAAAAGTAGATGCTTATGGTCTTGTAAAATTAGATTACGCCAATACACAAAAAGCTACAGCTAAATATGTTGTTGTTAAAGCACTAGATGAGAATGGTCAAACATTAGCTGAAACTACTACAGATGCCAATGGAGAGTATGTTGTTTATGTTCCTAAAGATACAGATGTTAAAATTAGAGTCTATGCACGTATGTTCAAAAAAGATACTTGGGATCTCTCTGTTGTTGACAATACTAACTTAAAAGCGATGTATGTCATTGAAGGTGAGCTACACAATAGTGGAGATGGTTCAAGTAAAAGGAATTTAAATGCTACATCAGGGTGGGATGGGCAATCCTATTCAGGTTCAAGAGATGCTGCACCTTTTGCTATTTTAGATAGTATTAACACTATTATGCAAAAAGTAGTTAAAGCCAATCCAAATGTCACCTTTCCTCATCTGTTAGTCAATTGGTCACCAAATAATGTTGCTGCAGGTGGAGACAAAAGTTTAGGACAAATTGTAACTTCAAATTACGATGGAAACAATAATCTTTGGATATTGGGTGATGCAGACTCTGATACCGATGAGTATGATGACCATATTATTATTCATGAATGGTCACACTTTTTTGAAGATAAATTTTCACGTTCAGACAGCATTGGTGGACCACACTCATCAGGAGATGCACTTGACATTCGTGTAGCATTTGGAGAGGGATTTGGAAACGCTATGTCTGCTATTGCTACCGACGACCCAATCTATTTTGATACCTCAGGACCACAACAATCTTCTGGTTGGTTCATGAACATAGAGAATGCTCCAGCTGAAAACCCTGGTTGGTTCTCTGAAGCTTCTATACAGAGAATACTCTATGACCTTTATGATAGTAACAGTGATGGAAGTGATAACATATCTCTTGGGTTTAAACCTCTCTATAATATTATGGTAAACAAAGAGCGTAATGCACAAGCATTTACAAGTATCTTTACCTTTATTAATGCATTGAAAAATGAAAATTCATCTCAACAATCGGCTATTGACCGTGTTGTAAGTTCTGAAAATATCAATACTATTAATGATGACTATGGTAACTACAGAACCAATTTAGCACAAGGAGTTTATAAAACTCCTGTTTATCGTACATTAGAGCTTAACCACTGGGTTACTCAATGTAACCAAAACAATTTTGGTGTATATAACAAATTAGGAAACCGTACCTTTTTAAAACTACATATAGATACTCCAAACATCTACACAATTAGTGCAAAACCATATGGTGGAGAGTATGGAGACCCTGATATTGTTCTCTATAAAGCAGAGTACCCATTTGACTCAATGGGTATGTCTCCACTAGAGGGGGTAAGCAGTGATGAGCTAACTATAAATTTAAACAAAGGTGACTATGTAGCAGAAGTTTATGATGCTTCATTTAATAACAGTTGCTTTGTTATTGACCTTCAAAAAAATGCAACAAATATGAAACAGTCTAAACAGACACTTAAACCTACACGACCAAGAAAACCAAAAAGAATGCCACAGGAGTAATAAAAAGAGCAAGAGAACAATTTCTCTACAATATAAATGTAATATTATAAGTATTAAATTGTATAATATATTTAACTATAGATATTAAGGAAAATAAAAGCAATGAAGAACTTATTAATTACATTTATACTACTCCTATTTTTTATTGGTTGTGGTGGAGGGGGTGAA
>JALSQJ010000104.1 GCA_026985495.1 Campylobacteraceae bacterium | reverse complement strand
AACAAAATTGTAATTTTAGAGATGTTTGGAAAAAACTGTTCTCACTGTATTAAAGAGATACCTGTGATGAATAAATTACGCAGAAAATATAGAAATAAATTAGAGATAGTCGCAATACAAGTTGATGGTAAAATGTCCAAAATGGCGGCAAATGCACTTTTAAGAAGACACCATATAACCTATCCAATAATAGATGGAGAGACAGCAACCAACTTACAATATCATGTTCAAAATACCTATGGTTGGACAGGAGTTTTACCCTTTATTTTAGTTATTAAAAATGGTGTAACAGAGTTTAGCTATAGAGGTCAAGTTGACTACAATGAGATAAACAACGATATTAGTTCTATTATAAAATAGCAATATAAGAAGAGATACTACTCTCTTCTAAATTTTCTAAATTCAATCTATCTCTTTCTTTAGATTTGATATAATTATTCCCATTTAAACCATACCATTATATTAAGGTATATTAAGGAATTCATTATGCTACCAGATATTTTAACAAAGACAAACAAGACTAAAAAAGGTAAAACAGAGAAGCACCTTCGTTGGTGGGTTACACTTTTACTATCATTAGCACTAGCTATTGGAACTTGGAACCCTCTTGGTCATCACTTTATTCACTATATATCTCAACAAGATATTCTCTCTGGGTTTACTCCTTTTGCCATTCTTATTATGATTGGACTTTGGATTTTAGCATTCAAATCTATTTTACAATCTATTGGAAAATTAGGAGCTTTAGCTACCATTATTATTATTCTCTCCTTTATTTGGGGATTAAACCAATATGGTCTGCTCGACTTCTCAAATGCAACACAGATGGGTTGGACTGGAACATTAAGTGTAGGGCTTATTATATGGATAGGGATTAATGCCTCTATTATTTGGAAAACAATTACAGGTGTTTATGCTACAGATGTTGTAGAGTCAGAATAATAGAATAGAATGAAACGACGATACAAAGCAATCATTGCCATAATTGTACCTGTTGCTATTATGGCTATTCTATCTAAATTTCACCCCATATCGTATGAGTATATCATGGGCTACATGGTCGCTGTTGTACTTGTATTTAAATCTTCCCTAATCTCATTGTGGCTTGTAAGCAAACTAAAACTTTTACACTTTTTAAAAGGTCTTACCATCTTTCAAGCACTGCTCTTAGGAATAAAAAGATGGTTTATTGACAATATGCTCTCTAAATGGCTTGAAAAACATATCTTTAGCCATCTCAAAAAACCTTTTCAAGAGCTATTTCAATATTATAATGCCATAAGTTTTAAAACAAAAATTAGAAATTTTATTATTATTGTCCTTCCACTAGGAGTTGGTATTTGGGTCATGTATGTGACTGATATGCTCTCACATCTAGCACTATTTGTTGAATTAAAAATAATTATTATTGGTTTTTTTAAAGCCCTATGGGTCATTTTTTCAAAAATATTTATCTGGATGACAAGCTCATGGTTCGCTCCTATTTTAGAAGTCTTTGCTCTTTCCTATCTCTTAACACTTCTTGAGAGATTTTTAGGTAAAAACAATCCAATAAGTCGATTTTTCAATTATATTGGAAACAGACTAAATGACCTACTCTCTTTTATTGGTCTGCTCAATGATAAACATATTGAACCTATACTCACTAAAAATATATCTCAACATAGCCAAACCTTTGGTACCCATATCTCTAAACTAATAAGAGATAAAAAGATAAGAGATGAGTATCTATATTTTGATAATTTCCAAAATATTATTTTAAAAGGTCATATTAATGCATACTACTCCTTTGAGGGTATGGAGAATATGAGAGACAAAAAAAAGCTATATTCCCTTATTAATAAAAAAACAGCTGACAATATTGATATAGTTGCCTATCTATCACGCAATGAAAAGGGTGATTTGCTTGAAGAGTCCTATCCTGATAATTTTTATCATGATATTTTTATACTTAAAGGTATTGCAAGTAACTGTACCCATGGAGTTCAAATACAAAATGAAAAAGAGATTGACTACACCGATTTTTGGATTTTAAATACAAGTAGATTTCCTGTCATAGTTAAGAGTCACTCTAATATTATTGAAGAGTTTGAACTAAAGGGTAATGAGATGAAATTTGTTAAAACTAAAACCCATATAGACTTTAAAGAGAAAGAGCTATACTTTGAGTATAATAATATCACACAATACCCTACCCCTATAGATGAGACGTTAATTCAAACGGATTAATCCATTATTAATTTGAATTAATCCCTCTAACTCTGCCTCATAGACTCTCTCTTTATATTTTGCTACAGCATCATCTAGTGTTGGTGAAGTTTGGCAAAAATAGAAAAACTCATCTCTCTTTATATTGTCACTATTAGGAATAACTCCATACATATCAGAAAAAGTCTCAATATCATAAATGGGTTTTGCTAAACCCTCTTGAAGTAGCCTATTGGTTCCACTGCTCTCCCCTAAACGGTGAGGTAGTACATATATCTCTTTTCCCATCTTTAATGCATACTCAACAGAACGCATAGAGCCAGAGTTATCATCAGCTTGGGTAACAATAAGCACCTCTCCCAATGCAACAACCAACTCATTTCGAACTACAAAAGACCATGGTGCAGCTTTTGTACCTTGAGGAAACTGACTTAACAAAAGCCCCTCTTGCTCTATCTTCTCTATCAAATGTCTATTAACAGAGGGGTAACGAATATCTAAACCATTCGCAACAACTGCTATAGTATTATCACAACCTGCTCCACTATGCACAATAGCATCTACCCCCATAGCAGCACCAGAGACCAAACAAATACCTCTTTTAGAGAGTGATTGTGCTAACTCCCTAGTAGCATGTTGAGTATATAGAGAAGGACGACGTGTACCAACAATAGAGATTTTAGTTCTATTTAAAAGCTCTTCTCTTCCCAATGCATAAAGCTCCTTTGGATACTTTTTCATCGCTTCTAATTCTAAAATTGGCTCTTCTAATTTAAAAATCATCTCTCTTAACTCACCTTTTTATTATAAGCGATATCACTTGAAGAGTATATCTCCCCTGTTTTCAAACAGTAGGCTGACAAAATTCCAAATCCAGCCTCCGATTTCTTATAAGCTCCAGTATCTACATTAACATAATGACGATGAATATCTGCACTATACTGCTGTGGT
>JALSQJ010000103.1 GCA_026985495.1 Campylobacteraceae bacterium | reverse complement strand
AAAGGGATTATTGTAGGTTGGGGTGAGGATACCCTGACCTACAAGGCTTTTTTAATAACTTCTGCTACCCTTTCAGCTCGTGTACCTAATACCACTTGAATGGTGGTTTCATTGGGTATGATGACCCCTTTTGCTCCAAGTTTTAAAAAGGCTTCTTTGTCTAAGTTTTGAGAGTTTTTAACCTCCATACGCAATCTTGTGATACACGCATCGGTAGAGATGATGTTCTCTTTCCCTCCTAAAGCTTCAATGAATGCTAGTGCCTCTTCTGCCTCTTCTATGCTCTTGCTCTCTTTTGACTCCTCAAAAATATTATATTTAAAGATTTTAATAACATAGTAAGAAAGCACAAAATAGATAGCCCCAAACGCTAAACCAAGAGGTAAAATAAGTAGAGGGTTTTTAGCCAGTTTGTAGTTGATAACATAGTCAATGAACCCTGCTGAAAAACCGTAACCGTGGTGAATGTCTAAAAAGTGAGCCGATGCCACGGCTAAACCTGTGAGAATAGCATGAAGTAAAAAGAGTAGGGGGGCTACAAACAAGAAAAGAAACTCTAACGGCTCGGTGATACCTGTTAAAAATGAGGTTAAGGCTACCCCAAACAAAATAGCTCCTGCTTTTCTCTTTTGCTCTTTGGGGGTGGTGGCATAGATAGCCAGAGCCATAGCAGGTAAGCCAAACATCATGGTGACGTAAAAACCTGCCATGTAAATCCCTGCTTTGGGGTCACCTGCAAAGAAACGGTGTAGGTCTCCATTGGCGACTAATTCAGCTCCATCTTTAACGTAGTGGTACTCGCCCACTTGAAAGAGAAAAACAGAGTTTAAGATGTGGTGAAGTCCTAAAGGAATGAGCAGACGATTAAGTGTTCCGTAGAGAAAAGAGCCAAACTCATTTAGTCCAATGATGGTGTTTGAAAAAGCATCAATAGCACTTTGAGCATAGTGCCAAAAGTGACCTGCTAAAACCCCCACTAAAATGGCACTTAATGCTGTGATGATAGGCACAAAACGTTTTCCTCCAAAGAAGCCTAAAAACTCTGGAGGCTTGATGGTGTGAAAACGGTTGTAGAGACCTCCTGCTAAGACACCGATGATAATACCGATGAAGACCCCTAAGTTTAGCTCTTTGTCGATTTCTAGGTAAACAGCTTTGGCAATGAGCAGACCTACAGCTCCTGCTAGGGCTGCTGCTCCATCGTTATTTTTAGCCAGACCATAAGCAATTCCCACAGCAAAGAGCATATCTAGGTTAGAGAAGATAGCATCTCCAGCCACTTTCATGATGTTGGCGACTTGTCCGTCGATGAATGGAATGTCTCCAAAACCTAAACGGAGTAAAATCGCTGCGATGGGTAAGACAGCGATGGGGGTCATGAGGGCTTTGCCTATTTTTTGAAATAGATTAAACATTTCGTACTCTCTCTTTTAAAGATGGAATAAGTTTAGAGGTGATAGAGAGAGTGGTATAGCCCATATCAATAAGCTCTTTTGTTGCTCTCTCATCTCCTGCAAGTTCTCCACATATACTAATTGGTTTTGAGCTAGTTTCAATAATCTGTTTAAGTGCTAAAAGTAGTGGGGAGGATACAATATCTATAGATAAACTTGGGTGGGTTCTCTCAACAGCAAAGAGATATTGTGTTAAGTCATTGGTTCCAATTGAGTAGAAATCGACTACTTTGTCAAACTCTTTGAGTGCAAATATAACCGATGGGACTTCTAGCATAATTCCAAACTGGATATTTGAGATATTTAGACTATGCTCTTGAGCAATCTCTTGTGCAATTTTTTTTGCCTCTTCAAACTCCTCTATTTTACTTACCATTGGAAACATGATTTTGATAATTTTACTTTTTGAGACCAAATTGACAGCTTGAAATATGGCTAAGAGTTGCTCTTTAAATAGTCTCTGCTCTTGTAGTGAGAAGCGTATGCCTCGTAATCCTAAAAATGGGTTTTGCTCTTTTTTAATTTGTATATAAGGTAGTGATTTATCTCCACCTATATCTAATGTTCTTACTGTAATATTATCAAAAAGTTCAAAAACTTTTTTGTATGCTTTGGTCTGCTCATCAATAGTAGGCTTATGTTTAGTAAATAGAAATTCAGTTCTAAATAGTCCTACTCCATCTGCACCTTGTCCTTTTGCCTCTTTTGCAGAGATGGTATCTGTAATGTTGGCAAATATTTTAATAGTTTTACCACTATTAGTCTGGCTTTCATCAAAACGCTTCTCAAATTTTTTATCTAGCTCTTCAACAAATAGTTTCTGTTTCTCTTCAGCTTTATTTAAATCATTTTTAGTAGGTTTCAAGATAAGGTCTCCTGAGTTTGCATCGAGAATAGCATTTTTACTAGCCTCTATTTCTGAAGATATAATTAATGAAGGAATACCAGCTGAACGAAGAAGAATAGATGTATGAGAGGTGATGGTTCCACCTTGAAGAACAACACCTCTAATAGGTGTTTTAGTAAGTTTCTCTATCTCGCTTGGGAGTAGTTCAGGTGCAATCAAAATATAGGGGAAAACAGGTGTTTTTAGCTCATGTTTTATACCTAAATGAGTTAAAACCTTCTGTTCTAAATCGTAATAGTCAGCAATACGAGACTCAAATTTACTATTTTTAAGTTGTTCTATCTCACTCTCTATACTTCTTTTAAACTCTTGAATGGAGCTAAAGTTCTGTTCAAACAAAGATGAGGAGAGTAGCTCTTTTTGTGCAAGGAAAATATGAGCCTCTTCCTCCTCTTTATGAAGTTCATAAAAATTTTGTAACTCTCTTTTTGTTGCAGTAATGGCATTACGCAGTGTAACAGCATTGATTTCTATATTTGTAGTTGTCTGAACCGATTCATATTGAAAAAGTGATGCAATCGCAACACCTTTTGCGATGGTCTGACCTTTAATTGTAAGTGCTTCATAGATTTCACTAATCTGCTCAATTTCATTAATCTCTTTATCACTCTTCATCAGTTTTAAAAAGAGTTTAGATAGAGCTTCATTTGCTCTATTTGCCTCCTCTCCTTTACATTTAAGCATGAAACTATCATCTTTTTCAAGAGATAGAGATAATATTTGTGGCATTTGAATTGCAGATACCTCTTTATCTTTTGCACTTATGGTAATGGTAGCATCATATTTTTTAGCTTCATTTACAAATTG
>JALSQJ010000102.1 GCA_026985495.1 Campylobacteraceae bacterium | reverse complement strand
ATATTAATAAATATTTAAGGTAATAATTCATGAATAGATTGCATGACCCATATTTGAATAGTGTAAAACGAACCTTTGAAGAGGAGAGGATAAAAAAACGAAAAAATATAAAGCAGAGAGAGGAGTTAACAAAATCTAAGAGTTTTTTAAGTCAAACTATAAATTTAGACAATATTATCTACTTACCAGAGTCAGTAAGAGGAGTTATTCTTTTTGCTCTTTTTATATTTATACCCTATAGTGTAGGGGTAGTTTTTATTATATTGACTCAAATTGATTTATCTTTGAATGGTGGGTTAAACTCTTTTCTCTTTTTATGGACAGTTGGGTATGAGTTTTCAGCCTCTTTTGTTTTGATTCTTCTAATTAAAGAGTCATTTAGTTGGAGTGCATCTAAAAAAATAACTTAGCTAAATAGAGGTATCTCTATTGGCTTAACTCCTCTTCTAGTTCCAACACCTCTAAGTATCGTTCACTCAATTTTTCATACTCATCTTCAACTTTTTTAAGCTCATCGGCTACATTGGTTAAGCCCCTCTCCTCATAACAGGCAGGGTCATATAGACAGGCGTTAATCTCATCTATTTTAGCCTCTAACTCTTCAATAAGCTCTGGAAGCCTCTCTAAGTCTCTCTGCTCTTTATAGCTTAATTTGCTCTTCTTCTTTTTAGGTTTTGGGTCGATATGTAGGTTACTCTTTATATCTTTTATCTCTTTTTCTATCTCATATAGGTTATTTATATCTCTTTCAATATCTAAATACTCACTGTAGTTCTGAAAAGACTCTTCAACTCTACCTTCTCCTTTAAAGACAATGAGTTTTGTAGCAATTTTGTCAACAAAATAACGGTCATGACTTACAAAAATTAACGCTCCTGGAAAGTTAAGTAGTTTCTCTTCTAAAATATTAATGGTTTGAATATCTAAATCATTTGTTGGTTCATCTAAAATAAGACAATCACTCTTTTTTGTAAAGAGTAGAGCAAGTGCTATACGGTTCTTTTCTCCACCACTTAGCATACCAATCTTTTTAAGTAGATACTCCTCTGGAAATAGAAATGATTTTAAGTAGGCAAAAATGTGCATGTTTCTACCCATTACATCTACAATATCACCACCATCTGGACAGAAGATATCAAGTATGTTTTTATTGTCATCTAACATCTCACGGTGCTGGTCAAAGTAGCCAATGTTGAACTCACCTCTTTTAATACTCCCTTTGGTAGGTTCAATTCGCCCTAGAAGTAGTTTAAGTAGAGTTGATTTACCTGAACCATTATGTCCTACTATTGCAATTCTATCTCGTTGTAAAATTCGGTTTGTAAAGCCGTTGATAAGGTTTTTCCCTGCAATAGAGTAGTGTAGATTTTCAATATCAAAGAGCATCTTCTTTTTAGATAGACCCTTCTCTCCATCTCTGTTAAAACTCTTCTTCTCTCTCTCTAACTCTATCTGCATTTTACGGATAAGTGTTGGGTCTTTTTTGGCTTGTTCTCTAAGCTCAAATACCCTTGCTTTTCGCCCTTGATTTCGTGTAAGTCGTGCCTTTACCCCTCGACTTAACCACTCCTCCTCTTTTTTAAGAAGTTTAAGAAGTGTGTTATGACTCTTTGCCATGCTCTTCATTCGTTCCTCTTTTAGGGCTAGATAGTTGTCATATCCCCCATCGTAAGAGACAATGTTCATATCTTCCACCTCTACAATACGCGTTACAATAGAGTTAATAAAGTGTCTATCGTGAGATATAATGAGTAGGGTAAACTTCTCTTTTAGCAAAATCTCCTCTAAAAACTCTACCATATAGACATCTAGGTGATTGGTAGGCTCATCTAGCAGAAGAACATCTGGTTTTTTTAAGATAAGTGAAGCTAAGGCAACACGGCGTTGTTCTCCACCAGATAGGCTATTTACATCTCTATATTCATACTCTTTAAGTTTAAACTCTTGAAGTACTCGTTCAATCTTATCATCTAAATTCCAAGCGTTATGGTGGTCTAGGTAGTTGCTAATCTTCGCATGTTCGTCGAGAAGTTTTCTATTTTCAAAGTCATTTGCAAGTTCTTCAGTAAGTTTTTCATATTTATCTTTAGCCACTTTTAAGTCGGTTAGTTCATTCTCTATTGCATCTCGAACATTGAGAGCTATTTCAAATTTTGGGTTTTGTTTAAGTGTGTCAATAATAATACGTTTATCAATAACACGAGTACCCTCATCGGGAGTTACTTCGCCAGAGATGATTTTAATTAGGGTAGATTTTCCACAGCCATTTTGCCCGACAATAGCAACACGTTCACCCTCATTTAGCTGAAAGTCAACCCCTTTAAAGAGCTGTTTTACATCGTAATTTTTTGCAATGTTAAAAAGTCCGACAAGTGCCATGAAAAATCCTTGAAAAATATTGATGAAATTATAGCTAAAAAGATGATATAATCTTAATAAAAATGGAGTCTTGGTATTTGGAAACTATTAAAAAAATGCTTGATAATGAAGTTAAAGAGCGAAATATAGAGAGTGAAATCTCATTAGAGAAGCCTGACCCTCTATTGATTGCTTCAAGATATAATGATGAGAGTATCTCTTTGGTTTGTGCTTTGTTTGCTTATGGTAATGTAAAAGCTATTATTAAATTTTTAGAGAGCTTAGACTTCTCTCTTTTGGACTCTTCAGATGAGACAATTAAAAAGAGACTATCTTCTCACTACTACCGTTTTCAAAATTCTAATGATGTTATCTCTCTTTTTATTGCACTTAAACGACTTAAAGAGGTAGATAGTATTGAAAATATTGTCTATGAAGGTTACAAGAGAGATAATAGTCTTTTAGATGGGCTATGGAACCTTATCTCAACTTTAAAAGAGATATATCCTTATGAGAGTAGGGGGTATAAGTTTTTAATTGGTTCTGTTCCTAAAAAATTAAGTGGTGTGGGTACATATAAACGCTATTTGATGTTTTTTAGATGGATGGTTAGAGATGATAACTTAGATATGGGATTATGGTCAAAGATAGATAAAAAAGATCTACTCATGCCTTTAGATACTCATACATTTAAGGTCTCTCAAAAATTGGGGCTTTTAAGACGTAAAACATATGATATGAGAGCTGTTCTTGAGTTGACTGATACCTTAAAAAGTTTTGATAGTCATGACCCAATTAAATATGATTTTGCTCTTTACCGTTTAGGTCAAGAGAAGATTATTTAGCTAAAAA
>JALSQJ010000101.1 GCA_026985495.1 Campylobacteraceae bacterium | reverse complement strand
CTGAAAATGCTGAACCTGTACGAGATGCAAACGGTACAATTTTAAAAGCAGGTGACTCTGTAAGTATTATCAAAGATTTAGTAGTTAAAGGTGCTGGATTTACAGCTAAACAAGGAACTACTGTTAAAAATATCAAAATGGTTCCAAATGACCCAACCCATATTCAAGGGAAAGTTAACGGTTCTACTATTTTTATTATTGCTGCATTTTTGAAAAAACTGTAACAATTAAATTAAGTGTGGTCAAAGACTACACCTATAAAACCTATCCAATATCACTTTGATAAAAAACTGCTTTACAATGTAACAGTAGTTAGATAATTAATAATTTTTATTAAGTTATGATATAAATCTATTAAATAACTGTTATAATTTATAATTATTAAAATAGAAAAGGTGAATATATGGTTAAAACTCCCTACCCAGATAATTTTGATGAGTTAAGAGCAGAGGTTAGAGCAGCAGGTCTGCTTGATAGAGTACCTATAAGAGGGTCAATAGAGATGGTTGGGGTGCTTATTGCCATTATCATAGCTCTTACTACTGCTCCTGAGTGGAACCCTATCTTATTGGGACTTTTTATGACAGTTATCTTTACTCGTTCTGTTTTCATATCTCATGATATACTGCACACTCAATACTTTAGAAATAAGAAGCTATCTTTTAAACTATCTTACCCATTTTCAGCTATTATTTTAAGTAACTCATCTTCTTGGTGGGACTACAAACACAATGTAAATCACCATACTTACTGTAATATTATAGAAAAAGATGAAGATATTAGAGCCTTAGATGGAACTTTTACCAATGAGAAACATAGAGGGAATAGTGAGTTTATTAAAAAGTATAAACACATTATCTTTTGGGGTTCAATGTTTTTTATGAACTTCGCATTTATTGCACAATCTTACGCCTTTGTTATAAGACGTAAACTTTGGAGTGAATTTGCACTCATGCTACTCCACTGGCCTATTATTTGGGGGACACTACTCTATACACTACCATTTTCAGATGCTTTAACTGTATTCTTAGTCTTAAACTTTACACTATCTCCTTGGTTAGCATTTGGATTTATCACCAACCATTTAGGGTGTGAAACCTTTGAAGAGGAAGAGGGGAAAAAACTCTCATGGATGGAGCTACAGATGAGAGGAAGCCGTTCATTAAATGGTGGAGCATTAATTCACTGGTTTTATGGTGGACTAAATACTCAAATAGAGCATCATCTCTTTCCCAAAGCACCACGATTCAACCTCCTAAAAGTTCAAAAAATAACTAAAGCGTTTGCTAAAAAATATAATCTTTTCTATTTTGAAACAACACCTATTGAGGCTTATATTCAAATTAATAAGGGTTTAAAAGCTTATAAATAATATAATAGATTTGAGACTTTTCTCAAATCTATTAAAAAGAACTTGCTATGATACCTCATAAACTACTAAAAACTTTACTTATAACATCTCTACTCTCAACATCACTTTTTGCTGTTTTTAACTACAATATCTCAAACATAGATAAGCAAGTAGCAATGAGAATGATAAAGGGTAACTCTTGGAGGGAAGGTTGTCCTGTATCTTTATCTAATCTACGATACGTTCAAGTAAACCATTGGGATTTTAACAATAGAACTGTAAGTGGCGAGATAATTGTTCATAAAGATATAGCAGATGAGTTAGTTGCTATATTTGAAGAGCTTTACGCTATTGGCTACCCTATTCGACAGATGCACTTAATAAGTAACTATAATGGGAATGATTGGAAATCTATAGATGCAGACAACACCTCTGCTTTTAACTGCCGACCTGTTACAGGAAAAAAGAGAAAATGGTCAAAACATGCTTATGGAAGAGCAATAGACCTTAACCCCATTGAAAACCCTTATGTCTCACGAAGTGGTCATATATCTCATAAATCATCATTAAAATATAGAGAACGTAAACACCATCTAAACAGTTATGCTGACAAAGCTATTTTGTTAAAATATGACCAAGCAACTAAAATTTTTAAAAAATATGGCTGGTCATGGGGTGGAGATTGGCATACCATGAAAGATTATCAACATTTTGTTAAGAAAAATTAATCACAACTCCTCTAACCAAATCTCAATGTCTGCATCGCTAGGCATTCTCCAATCAGCTCTTGGACTAAGAGAGATGCTTCCTACTTTTGGACCATCTGGCATACAAGAGCGTTTGAACTGTTGTGTAAAAAAACGCCAAATAAACTTTTTTAGCCACTTTTTTATTATCTCTTCATCATAATTATCAAAAGCATGATTAGCTAAAAATAGAATCTTTTTAGGCTCTGCTCCATACTTAATAAAGTGATACAAAAAGAAGTCATGTAACTCATACGGACCAACAATTGACTCTGTCTCTTGAACAATCTCATCCTCTTTATGAGGCAAAAGCTCTGGGCTAATTGGTGTTGCTAAAATATCATCTATAATATGGGCTATCTTATCATTGCTCTTAAATGACTCAATAACATACTGAATAAGTGTTTTAGGAATACCAGAGTTTAAGGCATACATGCTCATGTGGTCGCCATTGTAGGTTGACCAACCAAGTGCAATCTCACTTAAATCACCTGTACCAATCACCAACCCACCCTCACGGTTAGCTATATTCATAAGAATAGAGGTTCTAGCCCTTGCTTGAACATTCTCATAGGTTACCGAGTGGTCATCGACACTATGACCTATTGCTTCAAACTCATCTAATGCCAATTTTGTAATATTTACCTCTCTAAGTGTAACACCTAACTCTTTACACAACTCAACAGCATTATTTTTAGTTCGACTAGTTGTTCCAAATCCTGGCATTGTAATTGCAATAATATCTTTAAGACTCCACAACATAATCTCAAAAGCTCTACAGGTAGCAAGAAGAGCCAAAGTTGAGTCTAATCCTCCAGAGATTCCAATAATGGCTTTTTTAATATTAGCATGACTCATACGCTTAATAAGACCATGAGCTTGAATATTTACTATCTCAGCACAACGATTAATCTTCTCTTCATAAATAGAGGGTACAAAAGGGTGTGGTGGTATAAAACGATTTAACTCTTTTATCTCAACTAATTTATCTACTCTTATCTCTCTAAATGGAGTCTCTTCTGTATCAACATAACTTGACTCATTTAGTCGTAAGTAGTTTAACCGTTGCAGGTCAATATCGGCTGTTACAAGGTGACTCTCCATAGAAAAACG
>JALSQJ010000100.1 GCA_026985495.1 Campylobacteraceae bacterium | reverse complement strand
CAATACAGCTCTAGCCATGCAAGCATTTGGTATTGGTACACAACTAGGAGTGATGTTACCTCACTCACGAACCCAAGAGTATGAAGCTGACCACATTGGTTTGGTATTGGCTGCAAAAGCTGGCTACAACCCTCGTTCAGCCCTCACCTTTTGGGAAAAGTTTTCAAAAAGTGGAAAGACCCCACCAGAGTATCTTTCAACCCACCCTGCTCCCACCAATCGTATTGCTAAGATTAGAGCTTTATTGCCTACTGTAATACCTATGTATAATAGTGCTAGACAGCAATCGGAAGTAAATTTACTATTAAGGAACAGACGATGAAAAAAATAATACTACTCATAACGCTTCTCTTTTCATTCAGTATGGCAGATTCTGTTTTACTGGTTAAAAAAGGGTGGCAACTCATAGGTTCGTCGGTAGCCTTAGACAATATGTCCAAATTTACCCAAGATAAAGTAGAACAAGTTTGGCATTTTGATGCAAAAACACAAACTTGGTTAGCCTACTCTGCTGACCCAAAAATAGCCAAACGCATTTCAGACAAAAATATTGAAAAACTCAAAAAACTCAAAAGTTGGCATGGTTTTTGGATTAAGTCTAAAAAAGATTGGACAATGACATTTCCAAATAAACAGCTAAATTCTGAACCAGACACTACTAACTCGGCTGATAAAATAGAACTAAAAAAAGGGTGGAATTTAATCTCTTTACCCATTGACACGGTTCTCTCTGCTGATATTTTTAAGGGCATGATAGCTTGGAAATACACAAACAACAGATGGGAACTCTCTGATGCCTCTAAAACAACAGAAAATGTTCCTAAACTAGGACATATTAAAAATTCTGATGGACTTTGGATAAAAGTAGATAAAGACAAAACCATTCTAATCGAAGAAGAGGCTTCCAAACTGCATAATTTTACCAGTAAAAAAGAGATGAATGACTACATTAAAGAGATGGCGACACTCTATCAGCGTCCTTACTGTGGTATTGAACCGTGGATAGGAAATCCTCAAGGAAGAGATATAGCTATTCCTATGAATGAAGATACCTTTGCCATACAAGGTGCGAGTACATCAAACGCTAACGCAGTTGCTACCAATACGAGTAATACCAACTTGCAAGAAACAAATGTGGATGAAGCTGATATTTTAAAACACAATAACAAAAACATCTTCTATCTGGGTAAAGCCTCCAATGGCAATAGAAATTACATTAACATTAGCTCTTTTGAGAACTTAGCCACACAACAAAAAGAGGTACTAGAACGCATTAAATTAGAGAAGAATAAAAACATAGATTCATTTTATTTAGTAGATGAAAAGTTAGTAGTGCTGTCTGAAAGTTATTCGACTTCGTCTCAAAGTATTGTAGATATTTTTGATGTATCCAATATTCAAAATATTAAAAAAATTTCAAGCTATAGTGTAGATGGTTATCTTAAAAACTCTCGTGTGATTGGTGACAACTTATATCTTATCTCTACTTTTAATCCTAACTATGAGATACGTTATCCTAAAGAGTATATTGAAGAGGTAGCACCTATCTGTAAAGAGTATGTTAAAGGCGAAACAGGCATTAGCACAACTAGCATAAGTGAAGGTTCTGAAGATGGTTCTTATGAAACATCTCAACCCTATGAGCCTAATAAATATGTCGATTGTTACGGTATTCAATATGAAGAGAACCGATATTTCCGTTACAATTACGACAAACCCATTGTGGCAGTTTTAAAAGCATTACCTCAAATAGAGGGAAGCAAAGGAAGCAAACAAGATTTGATTAAGCCAAGCCGACTCTATGCTTCTGCTAAGAAAAAACAATCAACTACTATGACAAGCATTTCAAAATTTAGCATTAATGCAGGAAAATACGTAAAAACCACCTCTTACATAGGGAGGTCAAGCATAGAGTATGCCTCTTCAAATTCCCTCTATTTGGTCTCGGATGAGTATCCTTACTATTACGATTTTAACAACTATAAAAGCCGTTCACAAATTTACAAATTTGATTTTGATGAAGCCTTAAGCTACAAAGCCATTGGCTCCGTCTATGGAACAGCACTCAATCAGTTTGCACTTTCAGAGTACCAAAATATCTTACGCATTGCCACCACTGAAGGCTTTTCTTGGAGAGGTGCAGGAACAAATAACAGCCTATATACGCTCAAAGAAGAGAATAATTTACTTAAAAGCCAAGGGGTTCTTTCAGGTCTTGGAAAAAAAGGCGAACGCATTAAAGCTGTTAGATTTATGGGGAACAAAGCCTATCTTGTCACCTTTAAAACCACCGACCCACTCTATACCATTGACCTCTCAAATCCTAAAAAACCTAAAAAAATGGGAGAGTTACACATTAATGGATACTCTGCTTACCTACACCCAATAGGCGACAACAAACTTTTAGGCATTGGACAAGACACAGACAGTGAGGGGAGACGAGAAGGAGTAAAGATAGAGCTTTTTGACATCTCTGATTTTGAAAACCCTAGCTCTTTAGATAGCATTACCCTAGCCAAAGGAACTTACTCTGAACTCGAAAACAACCACAAAGCCCTAGCCTACCGAAACTCTGACCAACTCTTTGCTTTTCCATTCTCGAACTATGGTAATGAATTGAACAACTATCAACAAAGTAACCATTTGGGCATCTACCAAATAGAGAACAATATGCTAAAAAGTTATAAAAACATCAATGACAAAAGTCCAAACTGGGGTGAGCATCGAGGCTTAATTTTCGACTTAAACAACACCACCTACATTAGCTTTTTTGCTGATGACAAGGTTATCACAACACAATTAACACAAGAGGAGAATTAAATGAGCAATCTATATAAAATCATTTTACTACTCACCCCTTTACTTTTTATAGGGTGTGGAGCTAACAATAACACCCAAGAGAGCCAAATCAAAAGTGATGTACCTCAATCACCCAATATTAGGGAAAAAGAAAAAATCCCACCGAGTATTCCAAACATCTAAACTTGAAGAGGAAAAAGAGAAAAATGTTATACTCTGATAGCAAACAAACTTAAGGATTTTAAATGTCTAAACTTATAACAATACTATCATTGCTATTTATATTTAATGCCTGTAATGGAGGCGATAATGATTCGACTAACACCAAGGAGAATGCTAATCCTCCCTCCAATAATGTAGAGCCAAGCTCTCTAGCAAACAGCATAAAAATTAATGACACCCAATATTTTAGGGTACTATCCC
>JALSQJ010000099.1 GCA_026985495.1 Campylobacteraceae bacterium | reverse complement strand
TCTCTACCCTCTAATCCTAATATATCATTTATCAAGCTCTCAAGTAGTTCTGTATCGTCTTGGTCACCAAATATTTTTTTGAAACCATAATCAGTAAAAGGGTTTATATATTTTTCATAAATGCACATGGCTTTTCCTTAATTTCTTTTGATTATAACATGAGTATACTACTTTAAATATAAAAACTGTGATCTATGCCTTTTGTGTTATAATACCTTTAAAAAAAGGAACTATGTTGGGTTACCAACTAAATCGTTCAAAGAAAAACGAATATACCAATGTTTTTTCTTTGATTAAAACTTTTTATTATTTTGATTTTTGTCAGTATCTAAATGAAAGATAATCTATACCTAACTCAAACCGATACTACCATAGGTTTTGTATCTCAAAGCTCTTCTAAAATTGATAAAGCAAAAGATAGATTGCCAAATAAATATTATATTCGTGTTGTGAACTCTTTGGAGATGTTAAAGCGTTTTAATCGTGTGCCAAATAGTCATAAAAATAGGGTTCGCCGTTCTAAAAAAACTACATTTATAATGCCTAATGGTTTATCGTTTCGTGTGGTTAAGGATAGTGAACATAATCTACTTCTTGATAGATTTAAATGGTTGTACTCCTCTTCGGCAAATTTAAGTGGATATAGTTATGATGAGGTCTATGCTATGAGTGTAGCAGATGTGATTGTCTCTCCATTGTCAAAAAGAGGTAACCCATCTACTATATATAGATTGGGTAGAGATAGAAGTATGAAGATAGTTCGATAGCTATCTCCAATCAGCTCCAATGGCTTGGCTTATGTGGCTGTATCCATCAGCTTTTAGAAGCTCTATTAGCCCCTCATTTATCTCTTTTATCATCTTTGGTCCATTGTAGATAAGCATGGAGTAGATTTGAATAAGGGTTGCTCCTGCTTTGATTCTATCGTAAGCATCTTGAGCTGTTTCAATTCCACCTACAGATATTAGAGTGGTTTTCCCATATAACTCTTTTGCAATAGCTTTAAAGAGTTTAAATGACTTTTCACGCACTAATGCACCTGAAATTCCACCAAAATCTTTTGCATTTGGAGTTAGTGAGTAGTCTATGGTTGTATTAGTAGCAATAATCCCACTAGCACCAGCATTAACGGCTGTGGTACATAAATCAACTGCATCTTGTTCACTCATATCTGGTGCTATTTTGAGGAATATAGGTTGAGTTGTTATCTCTTTTGCCATATTAAATAGGTCGGTAATAAACTTCTCATTTTGTAAATCTCTAAGCCCAGGGGTGTTTGGAGAGGAGATATTGATAACGATATAGTCTCCATAGTTTTTAAAGGTATGAAGCAGAGTCTCATAATCTTTTAGGGCATTATCTTCTGATGTAAGTTTGTTTTTGCCGATATTTATTCCGATAGGATAGTCAAAAAAGTAGAGCTTATTTAATCTATTGACCATAAAATCTGCACCAAGATTATTAAATCCCATCGCATTTTGAATAGAACGCTCCTTTTTTAGTCTAAAGAGTCTTGGTTTAGGATTTCCTGCTTGTGGTTTTGGTGTAACTGTACCTATCTCTGTATATCCAAATCCAAGAGTCGGCATAGCTGTAATATACTCTCCATTTTTATCAAATCCAGCACCTAGACCCACAGGGTTTTGAAAGATTTTTCCAAATAGTTCCTGTTTTAGTAATGGGTCAGTTACAAAATAGTGATTTTTTAAAGCTTTTAATATAATAGGTGTATAGGGCAAGGTTTTTAGTGCCAAACCACCTATTGTGTGTGCTGTTTCAGGATTGAATCGAAAAAGAATTTTTTTTGCAGTTTCATAAGAGAAAAAAGACATTATTGCTCCAGTAAATTAATATGGAATTATACTTAAAATAGTTAATAGAAGTAGTGCATTGTAAATTCTAAATCGTGAATAGTATCTAAATCTTTCATTTTGGAGGTTCTGAGGAATTTATATCCTAAATCAAAATCAATACTATTGTTTAGTACATATGATAAACCTGTATCTACTCCATAGAGATACCCTTTATCGCTATTGTGTTTCATTACACCAAAAGATGCACCCAAATATGGTTTAAATGGTATATCCCTAAATGTTTGAGTTAATATAGCTGAATCTATCTGCATCATAAGTGATTGAAATGTATCTGAAGATTTATTCCCATAGTTATAAGATATTGAAGTTCTCATATCTTTAGTCTGTTCTCCATACGATAGTCCAATAGTTGGTGTAGATAGCTTATTAGCTTTAGTAGCTGAAGCTTGTATACCGATAAAAGAGTATACTTTTTCTGTTGCCAAGAGTGAGGTTGAAAAGATGATAGTAGATAGTAATATTAAATTAAATTTTTTCATAAATATAATCCTGTAATAAGATATTTTTGACTCTATTATAGCACTTTTACTCTTAATATTAAAATTTTATTAAACTTAATATTTAATTACCTAATTTTATTAAAACCTAAAAATAAGAATAGAGAGAGTGCTGAAACTAGAATAATAGAAGCCCCAGAAGCAATATCATACTGATAGGAAAACCATAGCCCAATAAGGGTAAATATAGATGAGAAGAGACCAGAGAGTATCATCATACTATATAGTGTATTTGATAACTTTTCGGCAATATATACAGGAATTGTAAGTAGAGCAATAACCAAAATTAATCCAACAACTTTGATAGCAACCACTACTGTAAGTGCAGATAGAACTAAAATAAGTGTATAGAAAAATCTAACATTAATACCTCGCAGAGTGGCATATTCACTATCATATGATACAGCTAGAATATCTCTATACCAAAAAGTTATTATAAAGATAATAGAGGCTAAAAGCCCTCCCATAAAATAGAGGTCATTTCGACTAACAGCCAAGATAGAGCCAAATAGATAGCTCATAAAATCAGCATTATACCCAGGAGTTAAATCAATAAGCACGACTCCCACAGCCATTCCCACAGCCCACATTAGCCCTATAAAGGTATCCATTCGTTCACGATGTTTCAAGGTAATGAGAGAGATAATTAAGGCAGATAAAACAGCAAATATAGAAGCCCCTAAAAAGATAGGTAACCCCAAAAAGACAGCAAGACCAATACCACCATAGGCAGTATGTGCAATCCCTCCTGCTAAAAAGACCATGCGATTAACCACAATTAGAGAACCAATAATACCTGAAGCCATTGATACTAAAAGCCCAGCTATAAGAGCATTTTGAACAAAAGGAAATGAGAGTGCATCTACTATATTTTCCACTATTTTACCTCTTTAAACATCTCTACTTCACAAAAGTGTTTGGATTGACTTTCGTTACTATTTATCTTGTGATAGGTTAAGCATTTATTGATGTGTACTACTTTGTTTGCATATCTCATAATCACTGAAATATCATGACTAACCACAATAATTGTCATATATGAGTTTAATGTTTTAAGAAGCTCATATATAAGCTTTTGTCCCTCTATATCAACACTTGCTGTTGGTTCATCTAAAATCAAAATCTTAGGGTGAGCACACAATGCACGAGCAATCATTACACGTTGACGTTGACCACCTGATAGTTCGCCTATTTTACTATTGGCAAACTTCTCCATGCCTACTTGGCTTAATGCACCCATAGCACACATCTTCTCCTCTTTACCATAACCAAATAGAGGGGATTTGACACCAATATGTCCCATAAGTACAACCTCTAATACTTTAATAGGAAAATCGGTATTTACATTGGTATTTTGTGGAACATAACCTATCTTAGATAGATTTTTTTTAGGTAACTCTCCAAAGGTTTTAATTGAGCCGTCTTTAATGGGATTGATACCCAATATAAGTTTTAGAAGTGTTGATTTACCTCCACCATTTGGACCTATAATAGCTAAAAAATCTTTTTCATAAACCTCAAGATTTATATCTTCTAAAATTTTCTGTTTATGGTAGGAGAATGAGAGATTTTTTATCTCTATAATAGGAGTCATATTCTACTCTTTATGTGAAATAGCTTTGGCTAATTTTTGTAAGTTTTCTGACCAATTTTGAGCTAAAGGAGATGTTTTTATAACTTTGATATGTAAACTCTTAGCGATAATCTTAGCTGACTTATCTGAAAATTCTGGTTGGGTAAAGATAGCCTGAATCCTATTTTTTTTTGCCTCTTTTATTAATTTGATTAACTCTCTCATCTTTGGCTCTTTTCCCTCTATCTCAACAGGTAGCTCTGTCAAATTATACTCTTTTGCAAAGTATCCCCATGCAGGGTGAAAAACCATAAAGTTTGAACCTTTAGGTGTATCTTTGAGCGTCTCTCTAATATTACTGTCTAATTTATCTAACTCTTTTAGATAGTTATCTAAATTCTTTTTATAGAAACTACTACTATTTTTATCAAAAGTAGATAGGGTGTGATAGATATTTTTGGCTATCTGTTTGACATTAATTGGACTTGTCCAAATATGTGGGTCTTTTGAGTCTATTTTCTCTATACCTTTAGAGGTATCGGAGATGATTAGATTTCTATTTTGGTTTTTAAACTTATCTAACCAAACCTTTTCAAACTCAACACCAATAGCAAAATATATATCTGCATTGCTAATGGCTTTCATCTGTGATGCTTTTGGTTCATAGCTATGTGGAGATGCTCCTGCTTGAACCATAATTGAACTCTCTACTCTATCTCCACCAATCTTATCAACAAAGAGTTTTAGAGGAGCGATACTAACAACAGTCTTAATCTGCCCAAAAGAGAGTGAGCCAAAGAGAATAATAGCGTAGAGTAGTTTTTTCATTTTTTATCCTTAAATATATCAAAGATGGAATTATATCAAAAATTTTTGACTTCTCTATCTATCCACAAGATAAAACAAATAAATCACTATTTAAATTCTCTAAAAGTGAAACAATCAGAGATGGAGATTCAAATAGCTCTTCATCTTTACGATAAAGGAGTGTTAAGTCAAACTCTCTTTTTGTTATATAGCTTATCAAATCTTCATCTAAGGCACTATCTCCTTCTATAAAGTCACCCTCTATATTAAACTGCTCTTTTAAACTATTAAACTTCTCTAATGCTGATTTTTTCTGCTCTTTATTTAACTCTAATGTCATATCAGTAGCTATAGGAACAACATTAAAATAGTCAACTTGAACGGTTAATGTATCTAGTATATATCTAAAATCATAGAGTATATTTAGTGTAGAGTTTGGAAAGAGATGATTAGTCGCTTCTATTGCTTTGATAGATAAATCACTTAAATCTATAGGAAGAACTATATTTTTATACTCTATATTATCTTTTAAAATCCAAAAACTATAAGGAGTCTTCTCAATAAGATTAGAAGTTAAATTTTGATGATAATCTGCAATAATTAATGTTTTTTGACTCTCTTTATAGTGATATAAAAGTCTATCAATGGTATCATCTATCTCAATAAAGATAGCATGTTTATTGCTATTTAATTTTCCTAGATGCTCTTCTATTCGCTTTTTAATTTTACTCTTATCTATCTCTCCTTCATTAATTTTTTTGGTAGATAAAAAGTAATCAGGTATCTCAAATAGAGGCTCTTCATAAACATAGAGTATCTCTAAAGTAGTTTGATGAAGCTCTGAAAAATCAGAAGCTTTTTTTAGTAGTAAATCAATATTGTCTAAATCGTTTAAAAGTACGACTACTCTGTTAAATGGGTGTTTCATTTTTATACCTCTTCTAGCCATTTGTAAGCATCATTTATATCTTTAAACTCTTTTACCTCTCCAGTCATAAACCATGAGGTTATTTTTATACCATATTCAACCAAAGCATTCTCTCCATAAATTGCAAGTTTGTTAAACTTTTTACCATATTTTAACCCCAATTTCATATCGTCCCATGCTGCATGTAACTCCCACCCATCAAACTCTGATATATCAACTAATAGATTAACTTTTTCATAAGTAACACTTTGAAGAGCAGAATCAATAATAGGGTTGATTGTCTCATAATCTTGATGCGTTAATGTACCAATAGCTTTAAATCTAAGTAAATAGTCACTATTAACACGTTCAACTCCCAATGATAGACCATGTCGAATAAGAGAGCGTTTAGCTATCCACTTTTTTGCCTCTTCTAATTGGTTAAATTTAAAATGTTTTACTTCTGCTTTTATAAAATGAGCTGTAATATGTTCAGAAATTTTTCCAATAATAGAGTTGGTTACAAAAGCAACAGAATTGACTTTTTCATGGTGGTTTTTAATAAATTTAAGGTGTCTTAATAGTGCAGAGAATGAGTCCCAATTAGGAAAAGAGTCGGTATAAATGATAAGTCCAGAGAGTTTACCTACCTTTTCAATAAATGGGTCTATTTTCTCTTTAGCTTTTTTGAAATCATCTTCACTTAATGCCCCATCTGGACTAAATATTACTGTTTTTTCTTTTTCGTTTAATTGAATGTTTAACATAATTTTTTTCCTTATTTTAAAAATTGCCATTTCTAATTAATTAAAAATGACAATTTTTAACTATATCAAATTTTTTGTAGAAATACTCTTAATTTATAGTTATTTAAAGCATTAAAGAGTACAATTTACTTACTAGTCAGTAAGGAGTAGAAAAATGTCCAAAAAAGAGACTATTTTAAATGTTGCAGAACAATATTTTGCAGAGCATGGATATACATTGAGTCGTCTTGATCATATTGCAAAAGAGTGTGATATCACTAAACCAGCAATCTATTATCATTTTAAAAATAAAGCTTCTCTCTATGAAGAGGTGCTTCTAAAATCATTTTCACAACTTTCAAAATATATTGAAATAGATACTAATGGAGATAATCCTATTGAAAATCTTGAAAAATATATTACTATTTTAGGAGACTATTTTATAAAACACCCCTATTTTGCCTCTATCTTTTCACGAGAGATTGCGAAAAATGGAGATACTCTACCTAAAAGTTCGATTAAAGAGTTATCTAAGATTTTAAATCGTTTACACGCTATTTTATTAGATGGTAAAAAACGAGATATTTTTAGTTGTGAAAATCCATTTATGATGCAAGTTATGATTGTTGGCACTCTTACGTCATATATGACGACGGATAAACTAAGGAAAAAAGTTTATACTGAACTTTACGATAAAGAGGAGACCCTTAATCCTAAGATTGAGAATATCTCAAAAAAACTTAGTGAAAAAATTATAAAGGCTCTATTATGTTAAAGAGATTTATGATTGCATCGTTGTGTATTACTCCGTTGATAGCGAACAGTACGATTACTACTTTGCTAGATAGACTACAAGATAGACCAGAATATCAATTAGATACACTTTTATCAGAAGAGAGTCATTTGAAAAAAGAGTTAATCGAAACTAAATTAAAACCATCGCTTAATCTATTTAGTAATTATGAAATCTCTAGTTCTCCTGCTGGTATGGTTTCTGTTCCTCCAAATGAACTACTCCCTATGGTAAAAAATCCTTCGGTTGCTCAACCATTTAGTAGGAGGATTTTGCGAGGTGGAGTCTCTTTTACCTATCCTCTATTTATTAAAGAGATAGGTACACTCAAAGAGAAAGCCTCACTAATGCACTTAGCATTACAAAAAAAACAAGCATTAAATCTACTACAACGAGAAGCTATTGTTGTTGGTTCTGTTGCACAACTCTATTATATGGAGCAGTTAAAGGAGTCTTTGGAGAGTAAAAAGAGTTCTATCCAAGAGAGCAAGAGTGTTGTAGAGGTAAAAGTAGAGAGTGGTCGTATTCCTCAAAGTCAGCTTTTGATGATAAATAATCATCTCAATGAGATTGATATTAAGCTAAATAAAATAGAGCAGACAAAAAATCTATTAAAATCAAAAATAGAGAGCTTAACAGGGGTTACTCTAAACGAGACGATACCCTTAGAGATTAAAAGAGAGGTAATAAAACGAGAAATTTTTGCTTTAAAACCTCTAAAAGAGATACTCCAAGCAAAAGAGAAAAATCTTCAAGCAAAAAAAGAGGTCTCTTACCCAAAAATTATTGCCAAAGGAAAGTATGTTTATAGCCGAGCTAATGCCTATAATAATGGGTATACCGTTGATGAAAACTATGAAACAGCAGGGGTTTATCTCTCTATGCCTCTATATAATAAATTAAATGACAAAGCCAAGGAGATGGCAAAGATAGATTTGTTAAAAGAGAAGAGTAAAATAGCACAAACAAAGCACTCTTTGGAGGTTAAAGCAAAAGCGTTAAAGAGTGAGATAGGGTTACTTAGAGACTCTATTGATTTGGTTAGTAAAAATATTGCAAACCAAGAGGAGCTACGAAATATTGCTAAGGTCTCTTTTCGCTTAGCAAGGATTACCCAAGAGGAGTATTTACGATATGAAGATGCACTAGCGTTAGCAGAGGCTAATCTTTATGGTCTTAAAACAAAGATATGGCAAGATGAAGCAGAACTTGCTGTAATTTATGGAAATGATTTAAAGGAGATTTTTCAATGAAAATAATCAATAAAATTCTTAAAATAGTTATTACTCTACTTATTGTAGGTGCAATTGTTCTATTTGCAATAAAAAGTATTAAAAATAAAAAAGAGGCAATAGCTCAAATACCTGTAATGAAATCTTATGATGTTATTGTTTCAGGATTAAAAGTTAAAAAGAAAACAAATATGCTTACGCTTCCCTATTTCGGAGTTATCAAAAGTAATAATGCCAATATTATAGCCTCTAAATTTCCTGCACGAATTACTTCTATTGTTAAGAGTGGTAGTTTCGTAAAAAAGGGGCAAGTAATTATTAAATTAGATACAACAGACTTTCAAGATAAAGAGCAAGAGATAGCCTTGAAGATAGACTCAACCAAAGTAGCAATAGAGGCAAAGAGAACCCAATTAGGTACATTAAAGGCATCTCATTCTCGAACTCAAGAGCTTCTCTCTATCAAAGGAGCTTCACAAGAGCAGTTTGACCGTGAACGTAGTGCAATTAGAGGGGTTGAAGCATCTATAAAAACACTTAAAAATAAGATTAAAATTCTTAAAATTAATCTTTTGGAGATAAAACATTCTCTAAGTTATAAAAATATTAAATCTACTCAAAATGGTATCATCTCAAAAACATTTGCCAATATAGGAGATATGGCAATGCCAGGGAAACCACTATTAGCAATAGAGGGAGAGGGTGGTAAATATCTATTGGTTAAAATGGCAAAAAAAGAGGCAAAAGAGATTGTTGTAGAGGGAAAAGAGTATCCTCTTGTCTCTCTAAATCATACTTCTAATGGATTATTGGAGTATAGAGTTAATATCAAAAGCAGACATATTGATGGTGAAAGAGTTAATCTTTCATTAATTACCTATAAAGGAGTAGGAATAAAAGTACCTCTAAATGCTCTGTTGCAAACAGAGGGTAAAAATTACTGTTTTGTTGTTCACAATAAAAGAGCAGAGGCACGAGAGGTAAAAATATTGGCTAGAGGAGAAGATGGGGTAATTGTTGATAACTTAAAAGAAGCAGAGACTATTGTTATTGCAAAACCTGATACTCTTTTACAAATTCTTGGGGGTAAAACAGTTAAAGTTATCTCCTTAAAGGAGCAGTAGATGTTTGAATTTTTTCATCGCCGTCCTTATGTGATATATAGTACGATTGTAGCTCTCTTTTTTATCGGTATCTATGGGTTAATCTCGATGCCAAAAAATCTTTTTCCTGATGCAGAGAGACCAACGGTTGTGATTGTTACTAAGATGGCAGGGGCGACAGCACAAGTGGTTACTAATGTCATATCTAAACCTATTGAAGAGGAGGTTGCACGACTTGCACTTATACGAAATGTAAGCTCTACCAATATGGCAAACTTCTCTATTGTTAAAGCTGAGTTTGAGTATGACAAAGGGTTAAATGCTGCAGCAGTTGATGTAAGTAATGCACTCTCTATTGTCAAGAGTAAACTCCCCTCAACTGTATCTCCTGCTGTCTATACAACAGGTGCTTTTACGTTACCTGTAGAGGTAATGACCTTGACTTCAAAGAGTAAAGCACTCTCTTTGGCTAATATACGAAAAATTGCTGATAGTTTTATAAAACCTCATCTT
Source organism: Campylobacteraceae bacterium (assembly GCA_026985495.1). GTDB lineage: Bacteria > Campylobacterota > Campylobacteria > Campylobacterales > Sulfurovaceae > UBA1140. Next base: position 2,558 of record JALSQJ010000099.1, on the reverse strand, counting down.
TTAAGTAATCCAAATATTGGAAATGTAGAGGTATTTGGTGGATATAGAAGTGCAATTACTATTAATATTGACCCTTTGAAAGTAGCTAAATATCATGTCAATATGGATAAACTTATTAAAATCATAAAAGCTACCAATAGAGATACTCCTTTGGGTTTTGTAAAAGGAGATAGTGGTTTTTATACCTTAACCTATTATGGAGAAAAAGACCAAATTGAGAAGCTCAAATCTTTAAATGTTCAACCAAACCTATTTTTAAGCGATATTGCTAAAGTTAAATGGGAGAATGAGAAGCGTTTTTCAGGTTATCTCGGTAATTCAAAAGAGGGAATAGCCCTTGCTATACAGAGAGCCCCAAAAGGGAGTGTTTTGTCTGTGAGTAAAGTAGCACGACAAGAGATGAAAAAACTTCAACAAGAGTATAAAAATATAAATTTTGAAATCAGTGATACCCAAAGAGACCTTGTGGAAACTTCCAATAGTAATATGCTTGATGCTCTTAGAGATGCTGTTATCTATACACTTATTGTTCTTATGTTCTTTCTTGGAAATTTCCGTGCTGTTGTTGCTGTGGGACTCTCTATCCCTGCTGTCTTTTTTGGAACCATGACCGTATTGGTACTTTTTAATCAAGAGTTAAATATTATTGTCTATACAGCTATTATCCTCTCTTTGGGGTTGCTTATTGATGATGCTGTTGTTATTATAGAAAATATAGAAAGACACATATCTAAACTCAATGAGAGTCCAGATGAAGCTGTTATAAATGGAACAAAAGAGGTACTTCTTCCTGATTTTGCAGGAACGCTCTCTACTACAGTTATCCTTGCTCCTCTTATGTTTGTGGGTGGATTTCCAGAACATATCTTTAGACCATTGATTAGTACACTTCTTATTGCTTTGGGTATGTCTTATCTTTTATCAGTCACCTTTATCCCTCATATTGCAAAATATATGTATCGTAATGGGATTACAAAGAAGAGCAGAATAGAGAAGTTTTTTAATCTACTATATAGTTACACTATTGGTAAACTTATCTCTCCTTATATTGGTATTTTACGCTTTTCCAATGGTAGATTTTCAATAGTGAGAAAAATATTTATTACTTTAGGAATAGTAGTACTGCTTGGATTGAGTATCAAAAATACTATGCCACTTATTGGACGAGATGTTATGCCTCCTATGGATACAGGGATTGTTAAAGTTCATGTTAAATTTTCTGCCAATGGTACCGTAGAAGAGGCAACAAAAGAGTTAACACCATTTTTAAATTGGTTAAGTGGACAAAAAGAGGTAAAAATGAGTTCTGTAGCCTTTGGAAGTGAGGCAGGAGTTCTCTCTTTAGGAAGTGGAAACTTACCAAGTGAAGCGACCATTACCATCAACTATGTTGACCGTTTTCATAGAAAAGAGACTATTTGGCAGATAGAGGAGAAGTTAAGAGATAAACTACATCAATTAGAAGGGTTAAAAACAGCTGATGTATTTGATTTTGGAGCAACAGCACTCTCTAGTATCAAAGCACCTTTAGATGTAAGAATAAAATCAAGTAGCTATGAATCGTTACCTAAAATAGCTGATGAGGTTACGCATAAAATAGCCAATATTCAAGGACTTACTAGCATCTCCAAGAGTTGGGCAAATGATTTTTCTGAAGTAAATCTTAAAATCAAAACGAACAAAGCACTCTCTTATGGGCTAACTCCTATCTCTATTGCTATGCAGTTACCGATTAAAGGAGAGATTGTCTCTTTGGAGGGTGGATTAGCATCAATGAATACACAAGCTGTTAGGGTCTATCTCGATAAAGATTTCTCAAAAAATGTAGAGACTCTCAAAATGTTCCCTATCCATACACCTAAAGGAGATATTCCTTTAAACACCGTAGCTGATATAACTTATGATATGAGTTCAGCAAAGATAGAGAGAGACAAGATGTTATACAGTATTGATGTTGGTGCTTATCGCTCTACACGACCTGTCTCTTTGATTACAGATGATGCCACTAAGGCACTTAAAAATCTAAATCTATCAGGTTATCTTCTATCACAAGAGGGAGATATAGCAGAGATACACGATAGTACAGCTAGAATTTTAAAAGCGATTGCCATTGGAATTGTTTTAAATACACTTCTATTAATTGTTATCTTTCGTTCAGTCACATTAGCCACAATGATGGTATTTATCCTTCCTCTAACGATGATTGGTGCATCATGGGGTATGTTTTTATTTGGAAAACCAAGCTCTATGCCAAGTATGGTTGGGATATTATTACTTTTTGGAATTGTTATCAACAACACAATTATCGTAACCGATTTCTACCGAAATTATCGTAAAAAAGAGGGAGCATTTGAGAGTGCATTAGAGACTGTAAGAGTTAGATTTAGACCTGTTATGATGACAAGTTTTGGTACTATTGCTGGAATGCTTCCTATTGCTTTAGAACAAGCCGTAGGATTAGAGAGACTCTCTCCTCTAGCCGATGTAGCTATTGGTGGTGTGATTGTCGGTTCATTTTTGAGTTTGGTTCTATTACCTATGTTTGCTTATGGGTTTGA